>NZ_LIOK01000001.1:0-245894 GCF_001418025.1 Anoxybacillus suryakundensis | reverse complement strand
CCAACTCGGTACAACGGCATGATGCGTCGTTTCGCACCTATTACCGGAAGAAGTATGAGGAAGTACCAAAGCACCAACACAAACGAGCCCTCGTCCTCACCGCTCGAAAACTCGTGCGTGTGATCGATGCGCTGCTACGCAACGGTCAAATCTACACGCCAAGAAAGGGGGAAGATCGATAGGGGTATCGATCTAACTGATTTTGCATCAAAACCCAGTTAATGACATCAGACAAGACTGGGCTTCTTCAGTATTGCCTTTTTTCGGGTCATCGGACAAATGAATTTCCAATTTCGATGATGTTTCACCTTGACATATTACCGCAGGACTTTAAGTAAAATGTCGTTCACAATAAGTTTAGGGAAGTGGGGAAAATGTGTCAATGTCTTGACAATATAAATTGTTTCCTATCTCTAAAAAACAATATTATAATGAAAAAGGGACAAAAAGTTTAAGTATAGGCGTGATAAAAGGTGGTTACTTTATATCAAAACAAAGTTATTGACCAATTGCGTGATGTATTGAAGAAGAAACAGCATATGGTTAGTGTCACCATAAAAATGGAGCAAATCGATCCGCTTGATTTTTTCGCTGCGGGTGAAACGTTATTTCATGGACAACGTTTTTATTGGTCAGATTGCTTGTACGAACGAACGTTTGTTGGACTAGGTCATGCGCACGTTATAAAAAGCGAAGAAAAGACGAAAAAGCGGTTTCGTGAAGTTGAACGTGAATGGAAACAAATTGTAGAAGGCGCTTTCATCGAAGGCCAAGGACCACTGATGTTCGGAGGATTTTCCTTTGACCCGCTGAAACAGTCGGATGAACATTGGAGTGAATATCCTGCTGCCCAATTTGTTGTACCTACATTCTTGTTAACGAAGCAGCGAGATGAAACATGGTTAACAATTAATGTTGTTCATGAATCGCTCGGTCAGCTCGAAGAAATGATCGATTCCTTATTCCACATACGTGGTGAGAGTGAATGGCATCGTACTGACGTTGTCGAAAAAGAGGAAGTCGCACGTGACCGATGGATCCGTGCTGTTCATCATGCAACGGATCTCATTCAAAGTGGAATGATTGAGAAAGTCGTTTTAGCACGTGAATTATTTCTTTCTTTTTCTCATCGAATTGATCGCTCTTATGTGTTACGTGCTTTACGAGAACAACAATCGATGAGCTACATTTTTGCTTTTGAAAATGGCTCTACTTGCTTCATTGGGGCTTCTCCGGAGCAACTTGTGAGAAAGAACGGGCACATGTGTGAAACAGCTTGTTTGGCGGGATCAATTCGCCGTGGGCATACGATCAAAGAAGATGAAGAACTCGGACGTTGGTTGCTTCAGGACGATAAAAATCGCCGTGAACATGCATTTGTTGTTGACATGATTGAACAAGCGATGAATGAGGTATGTACCGAAGTTTTCGTTCCGAGTGAACCGACCCTTTTAAAAATGAGACATATTCAACATTTATATACACCTGTTCAGGCAAAAACGAGGGAAGGGATCTCGATTTTCTCACTCGTTGAACGGCTTCATCCAACCCCTGCACTCGGGGGATTTCCGAAAGAAAAGGCGGTACAGACGATTCGGGAGATTGAGCCACTTGATCGTGGATGGTACGCCGCTCCAATCGGTTGGGTTGATGCGAATGGAAATGGAGAGTTTGCGGTAGCGATTCGTTCTGCGTTGCTTGGAGACAACGAGGCACATTTGTTTGCTGGATGTGGCATTGTTGCTCATTCTGATCCACATAGCGAATACGAGGAAACGAATGTAAAGTTCAAGCCGATGTTATTAGCGTTAGAGGGGGGACGAGAATGAATGAAATGACCGCATATGTTGGAGCATTTGTTAACCAGTTAGCTCATATGGGCGTTCAACAAGTTGTAATTAGTCCTGGATCTCGCTCTACCCCTCTTGCAATGGTGATGGCTGAACATCCGATGCTAAATATTCATGTTCATATTGACGAACGTTCTGCGGCTTTTTTTGCGTTAGGTATGGCGAAAGCTTCTAGAAATCCGGTTGCTCTTGTTTGTACATCAGGAACAGCAGTAGCTAATTACTATCCAGCAATCGTTGAAGCTTATTATGCACGTGTTCCGCTCGTTGTTATTACGGCCGACCGACCTCATGAACTGCGTGATGTCGGCGCTCCACAAGCAATTGATCAGCTGCATATATACGGTTCATATGTAAAATGGTTTGTTGATATGGCGCTTCCAGAAGGAAACGAGCGGATGCTTCGTTATGCAGAGATGGTTGCCGCTCGCGCTGTGTCCGTTGCATCGTCTGTTCCAAAAGGACCGGTGCATATTAACGTTCCGTTGCGTGAACCGCTCGTTCCAAATATCAACGAATCGCTGTTTTCGCCATCTCTTCCAGCTCGCATCGTGTATAAAGGAAACAAACATCTTTGTGAAGAAATGATTGACGAGTTGTATGCGGAGTTGAGCGGTGTCGAAAAAGGGATCATTATATGTGGAGATTTGCATATCGAAGGGTTTTCTGACGCAGTTGTGAGGTTAGCAGAAGCATTGCAATATCCTATTTTAGCGGATCCTCTTTCTCCATTGCGTACAGGTACACATGAGAAACAAGTTATTATTGAATCGTATGATGCGATGTTAAAAAATGAAATGTTTGCGAATCAATTTGTTCCGGATGTCGTTGTTCGCTTCGGGGCGATGCCTATATCCAAATCGCTTTATCTCTGGTTGCAGCATCATAAACAAGTGAAACAAATTGTTGTCGATGAAGCTGGACAATGGCGCGATCCGACATTATCGCTTCATGCGCTCGTTGAGGCGAATGAGGTGCAATTTTGTCATGAGTTAGCTAAACGCGCTTCTACTGCTACTCGTTCGTCACAATGGGTAAGCCAATGGAAGCAAATGAATGAGCATGCGAAACAAATATTGCTACAAGCAAAAGATGAGAAAGAGATGTTTGAAGGGAAAGTATTTATCGAGCTTGCCCACATATTACCGGATGAAGCGACGCTTTATGTTGGCAATAGTATGCCTATTCGTGATGCGGATACGTTTTTTATGTCCTCACATAAACGTATTCGTTTATTAGCGAATCGTGGGGCAAATGGGATTGACGGAGTTGTATCAAGCGCTCTAGGGGCAAGCTACGTTGCTCAACCACTTGTGTTAGTTATCGGTGACTTGTCATTTTATCACGATTTAAATGGTTTGTTGGCAGCAAAATTACAAAAGCTGCATGCGACCATCATCGTGCTAAACAATAACGGTGGGGGCATTTTTTCGTTCTTGCCACAAGCGAATGAACCAAAACATTTTGAACGATTATTTGGTACGCCGACCGATTTATCGTTTGAGCATGTCGTAAATATGTATGATGGACATTATGAAAAAGTAGAAACGTGGGAGCAATTTCGTTGTGCGATGATAGACGCCCTAGCCCGACCAACATTAAACGTTATTGAAGTTCCGATATCACGTGAATATAATGTCAAAATTCATCGGAAATTGTGGAAAGATGTTTCCCAGGAAATGTCCAACTTGTTGAATAAAGGGGAATAAGCATGAGGCTTGTCGTTCAAGGGCAAACGTATTATGTGGAAATGTGCGGAAGCGGGCAACCGCTGTTGTTACTACACGGATTTACGGGCAGCTGTCAAACGTGGCATTCGTTTTTGTCGACTTGGAGCCAACATATGCAATGCATCGCTGTTGATATTCTTGGTCACGGACAAACGGATGCCCCTTCAGATGTGCAGCGATATGACATCGAGATCGTTGCTCAAGATATTGTTACGTTATTTAAGCAATTAGAAATAAAAAAAGCGCACATATTAGGATATTCCATGGGAGGACGACTTGCGCTCACATTTGCGATTCGTTATCCACAGTACGTTCAAACGCTCATATTGGAAAGTAGCTCTCCGGGTTTACAGACGGAAGAAGAACGAGTGAAACGTCGGGAAGAAGATGAACGATTAGCGCAGTTTATTGAACAACATGGGGTTGCATCGTTTGTTGATAAATGGGAGAAAATCCCTTTATTTTCTTCGCTTCAACGATTGCCAAAAGATGTGCAACAAAGGTTGCGAGAAGAACGATTACAACATACAGCTATTGGACTAGCCAATAGTTTGCGTGGCATGGGGACAGGCGCACAACCTTCTTGGTGGGAGACATTGCATCAGTTAAATATGCCGACATTGTTGATTTGTGGAGAAGATGATGAAAAGTTTTGTCGAATTGCGTCAGAAATGGTACAATTATTACCAAACGGAACGCTTATCACCGTTCCGCATGCCGGGCACATTGTGCATATGGAGCAACGTGAGCGGTTTGGTATGCTTGTTCAACAATTTGTTCTAAAAGGAGGTTCATTGCATGGCGATTGAATGGGTAAAAGAGAGGGAATATGAAGATATTTTGTACGAAACGTACAACGGCATTGCAAAAATTACAATTAATCGTCCTGAAGTACATAATGCATTTCGTCCGAAAACAGTAATGGAATTAATTGATGCGTTTGCATACGCGCGTGACGATGCAAATATTGGTGTCATCATTTTAACAGGGGCAGGCGGTAAAGCGTTTTGCTCGGGTGGCGACCAAAAAGTGCGTGGACATGGTGGATATGTGGGCGAAGATCAAATCCCACGCTTAAACGTATTAGACTTGCAACGTTTAATTCGTGTTATTCCGAAGCCGGTCATTGCGATGGTTGCAGGTTATGCGATTGGCGGTGGCCATGTGCTACATGTCGTTTGTGATTTAACGATTGCAGCGGATAACGCAATTTTTGGACAAACAGGACCGAAAGTAGGTAGCTTTGATGGAGGATATGGAGCAGGTTATTTAGCGCGTATTGTCGGTCATAAAAAGGCGCGCGAAATTTGGTATTTATGTCGTCAATACAATGCACAAGAAGCGTTAGAAATGGGATTAGTCAATAAAGTTGTTCCGCTTGAACAGTTAGAGGAAGAAACGGTGAAATGGGCGGAAGAAATTTTAGAAAAAAGCCCGACAGCTATTCGTTTCTTAAAAGCTGCGTTTAATGCAGATACAGACGGATTGGCAGGCATTCAACAACTAGCCGGCGATGCGACACTTCTTTACTATACGACAGATGAGGCAAAAGAAGGACGCGATGCATTTAAAGAAAAACGGAAACCGGACTTTAAGCAGTTCCCTCGTTTTCCGTAAAAATAAAAACAGCTTGATGTATGCACATCAAGCTGTTTTTTTGAAGGTGGTGTGAAGATGATCCCAAATTGGTTACGTCAACGTGCATATTTAACTCCGGATCGCGTGGCGCTATATGATGATACGCAAGAGATTTCATTTGCTGAGCTTCATGAGCGGACGGTAAAACGAGCAAGGCAATTTGCATATCTTGGTGTAAAAAAAGGAGACGTTGTAGCCGTTTTGATGAAAAATAGTGTACATATGGTCGAAGTTATCCACGCTCTTCATTATATTGGTGCAATTGTTTTGTTACAAAATGTACGTTTATCTGTTGAAGAAGTGAAGTGGCAACTAGAACATAGCGGAGCACGTTTCGTCATTTGTGATGAGTCGTTTCCGGATGAACGAGCAATTGAATGGAACGAATTTATGAGGTTCGATGAACGAGATGGAGAATGGCAAACGATGTACAATCTTGATGATGTAGCAACCATCATGTATACATCAGGGACGACAGGAAAACCAAAAGGTGTTATGCAAACGTATGGAAATCATTGGTGGAGTGCAATTGGTTCTGCTTTAAATCTTGGATTGCGTGAAGATGATTGTTGGCTTGCGGCCGTTCCATTTTTTCATGTGAGTGGTTTGTCGATTTTAATGCGGAGTGTCATTTACGGCATGAGGATTTATATTATGCCATCGTTTGATGCGAAACGCGTGAATGAACTGATTTACCAAGGGAAAATTACGATGATGTCCGCTGTCAGCACAATGGTGCAACAAATGATTCAACAATTAAACGAGCCGTATCCTTCGTCATTTCGTTGTATGCTCGTGGGAGGAGGACCTGTTTCTCGGCCATTATTACAATCATGTGTCGATTGGAATATACCTGTATATCAAACGTATGGTATGACAGAAACCGCTTCTCAAGTGGCTACATTGCCTCCAGATGCTCGTCATAAACATGGTTCAGCAGGAAAACCGCTGTTTCATATGAGCATTCGCATTGAAAAAGATGAGCACCAAATGAATGCAAATGAAGTAGGAGAGATTGTTGTAAAAGGCCCGAGTGTTATGAAAGGATATTGGCAAAACGAAAAGGAAACGAATGCGGTTTTAAAAGATGGCTGGTTATATACTGGAGACATTGGATATATGGATGAAGAAGGATTTTTATATGTTCTTGACCGTCGTTCAGATTTAATTATTTCTGGCGGAGAAAATATATATCCTGCTGAAATTGAGTCGGTACTTTTGGAACATAGGGCAGTAAAAGAAGCAGGCGTCATTGGAGTTGCTGATGAAACATGGGGACAAGTACCATATGCGTTTGTTGTATTACACGATCCAATAGCAACGGAAGAACAATTAAAGTTGTTTTGTATGAGTAAATTAGCTAAATATAAAGTTCCAAAGCGAATTTATATCGTTGACCATTTGCCGCGCAATGCTACAAACAAACTGATGCGCCATAAGCTAAAAAAATGGATCGAGGAGGCGTAAAAAGCCTCCTCTTTCTTGATTTATTGATATCCTTTTGCTGTTTCTTTCGTAATTTTTTCTTTGAACAGTTTATAGCTCCAAAGTTGATAGCCTACGACGATCGGTACCATGACAATAGCGACGCCGAGCATAATTTTTAAGTTCAATTCGCTTCCTGCCGCTTCAAAAAGCGTTGTGCTATATTCATCGTTGATGCGCGAAGGAAGCATATTTGGGAACATGCCGATAAAACCAGTTGCCATAAGTGTGAAAATTGTCAAACAAATGTTTGTAAACGCAAGTCCAATACGTTTTTGCCAAACGAACAATAACATAAGTAATGCACATACGAAAGCAAGTGCTGGGATGATCCAAAGAATAGGGAATTTTGTAAAATTGTTCAGTAGTGATGTGCGATTACTTGTTGCAACAAAGAAAATAGATAGTGTGACAACCGCAACAACAGCAGCTGGGCGCGCGACTGTATATGCTCGTTCCGCTACCTCTCCAACGGTTTTCAGCATGACCCATAGAGCACCAGAGACGATAAATAAACTCATGAACAACAATCCGCCTAATAGACCGTACGGATGAAGCAAGCTAAAAAACGTTCCTTCATATCCGGACGGACCAATTTTTAAACCGTAAAACAAATTCGCAAACGCAACGCCAAATAAAAGTGCTAAAGCAAAACTGCTAATTGTAAATGCCCATTTCCAGCTTTTTTGCCAAACCGGTGAATCGTCTTTATGCATAAATTCCAATCCAGCAGCGCGGAAAAACAGCGCGAATAAAATAAGCATCATCGGCGTATATAAGAAGCTAAATAAATCTGCATAAACGGCTGGAAAGGCAGCAAATGTAGCTCCGCCGGCTGTAATTAACCATACTTCATTGCCACCCCAAAACGGTCCGACAGCTTCTTGTAGTTGATTTCGTTCTTGTCGATTTTTCGCTAAAAACGGAAACAACATCCCGGTGCCTAGTGTATATCCATCTAAAACGAAGTATACCGTCCAAATGAGTCCCCATAGACCAAACCAAATGATCGCCACTGTTTCATGAGACATGTTGAACTTCCCCACCTTTCGTAGCTGTGGATGTGTATGGTCCTTTTTTCGCATACTTTAACATTAAGTACACGTCAGCAATAAGTAAAATGGTATAAAACAACACGAGGCTAACAAGTGAGAAAATGATTTGCGAAAGTGAAATTGGTGATACCGCCTCAGCTGTGCGCATTAATCCGTACACTGTCCAAGGTTGGCGACCAACTTCGGCAACAACCCATCCAGCATTAATAGCCACATACGGCAGTAACACAGAATACATCACAAGTTTTAGGAAACGTCGTGATTCCACTAATTTATTTTTGCGATATAAGTAAAATCCGTACCAAAATAGAGCCACAAAATATAAACCGAGCGCGACCATTAAACGAAATGAATAAAAGACGATATTAACATTTGGACGTTCATCTTTTGGAATTTGATCAAATCCAACGACTTTTCCATCAAATGAATGTGTATAAAAATAGCTACCGAGCTTCGGGATCGTTAAAAATTCAACGATGTTTCGCTCATTTTCTGGGTCTGGAATTTGAATAATGTGAAATGGTAAACTTTCTTTTGTTTCCCAAACCGCTTCAAGCGCTGCCCCTTTAGCTGGTTGCATTTTCGCTGCAAACGACGCTGATTTATGACCAATAAACGGTGTCGCTGTTGCTGCGATTAGTCCTAAAATGAGGCCATATTTAAACGATTTTTTGAAAAACTCGACATGTTGTTTACGTAATAAATGCCATGCACTAACCGCCATGACAAAAAACGCTCCAACGATATAACAGCTGACAACAGTGTGTACAAACATATGCCAAGCATATGGATTTGTTACAACTTCCCAAAAGTTTTGTAGTTCGATACGTCCGTTTCTTTCAATATACCCAACTGGATTTTGCATAAAGCCGTTGGCTGTAATAATCCAAAGTGCTGAAATATTTGTACCGAGCGCAACCATCCAAATAGAAAATGCACGAAGCTTCGGTGAAATTTTATCCTTTCCGAACAGCCAAATACCCATAAATGTTGATTCTAAAAAGAAAGCAACGAGCGCTTCAATAGCGAGAGGAGAGCCGAAAATGTCCCCCATATATTTCGAATACTCAGACCAGTTTGTCCCAAATTGAAATTCCATCGTGATACCTGTAACTACACCGAGAACGAAGTTAATGGCAAATAGTTTCCCCCAAAAGTCTGCCATTTGTCGATAAAGTGGGTTTTTTGTTCGCACATGTTGTGTTTCCATCCATGCAATTAAGACAATAAGCCCAATGGTTAACGGAACAAATAAGAAATGATAAAAAACCGTAATCGCAAATTGAAAACGGCTAAGCAAAAGCACGTCGCTCATAAGTCTCCCTCCAACATTCGAAATATATTTTATATATGTATAAGAGTAACGCTAACACGTGAAGAAGAGGTGAGAGAAATGTTGCGAAACTGTGGCGATATTTTTAAAAAAATGTGTCTATACATAGTTTTTAACGTAATAAAGATGGAAACCCCTTGCTCGATACAAGGGGTATATTGTTTATTCGCTCGGTTGGAACGTTTTACAGTCTGTTTCTGTCGAACTTGTCGCTGTTGAGCCTGCATGACTTACAACGTAGATGGCGTCTGCACTACACCGGTTGCCTTGCGACCAAAACTGACAGTTTTGCACTTCACAAAGTACATCTTTAGCCACGATTATCCCCCCTTTCTTGATGCTGATGTTAGTGTAGACAAAACATTGGCAAGACATAACATGAAAAAATGAACAACATTATTGAGAATTTTTATCATTAAATGTTGACATAGATAATCATTCTCAATTAGAATGAGATTATGGAATATAAAACAAAAAATTTGGAGGGAGTTACATGTCATCATTATTAGTTGTTGGAGCAGATCATTTAGGAAACATTACCGATAAATTAAAAAACTCAGGATTTAAGGAGATTATTCATTTAGATGGCAGGAAAGTGAATATGGTGAAACGACAAATTCCTGAGCACGTTGATATGGTATTTGTTATGACGGATTATATTAACCATAATTTAGCCAAAGTCATTAAACAAAAAGCAAAAGACCAACATAAGCCAATTTATTTTGTGAAACGTTCATGGAGTTCCATCCAATCCGTCATTCAGCAAATGGAGGAAGTGAGATGACATTGTGGCAATCGTTTTTGAATGAAGTGTTAGCTTATCATTACAGCATATGTTCACCCCATCGTTCATCGCTTACGTTGCTAAAAGGAATTGAACGGGCAACATCATCGTTTTCGATCGCTTCTTTTGATTCTCCCGTTACATATTATAAAACGATTGCACAAATGACGGATTACTTGCTTCGTTTCGTTGCGAACGATCAGTCCTTTGTTCACATATTAGATGCTCGTGATGCCTTTATTACCGCATCATGTACGTCTCACATAGGAGTTGCACCGTTATGTATGGACGTTTTTGTTGTTGATCGTATTTCTTTATTCGATGCATTCCAACAATTTGAAAATCATTTCGGTCACAAACCGAAAACAGTACGAATATATCACATAATGAAAAACCGTTTATCGTATGTTACGTTTGCAAGTGAGACATATTGTAAAAAAACCGGGTGATTCACCCGGTTTTACAATTCATCAAATCCATTAATATCTGTCGTTTTTGTATATGAACGTGGACGTGCTTCGAAAAAGTCCGTTTTGCCTAAGTTCACATTTTCATCACTAAAGACACGAATCCAAGGCATACTATTTTCATCTGCATCGTATCGATCATCTAAGCCGAGCATACGCAATCGCTTATTTCCAAGATATTCAATATATTTTTCCATTTCAATGACATCAATGCCATCCATATCGCGCAACACAAAGCGCGACCATTCTGCTTCGTAACGAATCGCTTCATCGATATAGTCATATATCCACGCAGAAAACGCTCCATCTTCATCAATATGTGGATTTTCCCATAGGACAGCGCGTACGAGTTGAGAAATAAAGTAGCTATGGCATAGCTCATCTTTATTAATATAGCTAATCATTGTTGATGTTTTTAACATTTTTTGATTTCGGGCTAAATTGTAAAAAAAGGCGAAACCAGAGTAAAAATTAATTCCTTCTAATACGAGTGAAGCGACGAGGGCTCGGCAAAATGTTTCAACAGTCGGTTGTTCACGAAATGCTTCATATACGCGAATAACGTGCTCATTTCGTTTATAAATGTGCGGATTCGTACGCGCCATTTCAAAAGCGCGATGTTGCTCGGATAATTTTTCGATCGAAGCAAGGACGTACGAGTATGATTGATTATGGACCACTTCTTGCTGTTCGATAATCGAAAAAATAGCTTTGACGCTCGGATCAGTAATATATTCTTTCATCGCTCCAATAAAGTTCGGTTGAACAGAGTCTAAAATTGAAAGCAGGCCGATAATGTGTAAAAACGCATCGCGCTCTCGCTCGCTTAACGCGTGCCATTGTTTAATATCGTCAGACATGTTAATTTCAAATGGTGTCCAAAAGTTTGCTAGCAGCATCTTATATATGTCATAAAAGTGACTATACTTAATATCATTCCAGTTTAAAATGCCGCTTGCTTTTCCATTGATAATGCTTGTTGCTTTATTTGGATGCGACGGTTCCAACAACTTCACTTTCGTCAATAACAAAACGTTCGACCTCCTCTAGTAGTCGTTGTACGAACAAAGCCGGCAAATGTTGTTGATGTCCGCGTGGCGATTGCTCAATTTTTAGCATGCCGAGCACTGGTGTGACTTTTCGTAAATGGTATGCCATTTCATCAACTGCACGGCAATAATATGGCCACATTTGATCTCCTGTACCAAATAGCGCAACAGGAGGCAGAGTAAGTTTTCGTTCTTTAATAAGAAAACGAAGCATTCTCCTCATTTCATGTGGAAGTTGTCCATTTCCCCATGTATATGAACCGAATAGAAGGAGATGCGCTTCATGGATGAGTGATTCGATAGCAAAAACATGGTCAATATTCATCGTTTTCACGGCATGTCCATGTGAATGAAAAGCTTCCTCAATCAACAAAGCGACTTCTTTCGTGTTTCCTGTTTTCGATGTATAGCAAATGAGAACGTTCATCATTTTTCCCCCTAAGATGAGCAAACGTCGCATTCTTCAATTGTTACGGCGGTACTGCGAACGTAATACGTTGATTTTAAACGCTCTTTCCATGCCGTTAAGTGCAAATCTAACAAATCTTTTGCTTTAATGGTGTTATAGACGTAAAGATTAAAGCTTAAAGACTGATCGACATGTTTTTGTCTTGCTGCGTTCTGACGAATGCTCATTTTTTGATCGACTTCATAGGCATTTTCGTAAAGCCAAAATGTTTTTGCATTTAAATCTGGTACAGTCACAGGAATCTTGTAATTTTTCTTTTCCTCAAAATATAAACGATTGAATACAGGGTCGCATGACGCTGTTCCATTGGCTAAAACGGAAGTCGAAGCATTTGGTGCAGGAGCCATTAAATAACCGTTACGAATACCATGCTTCATCACTTGTTGTTTTAAACCGTCCCAGTCTAAATCATCATGCGAATGATAACCGCGAAGCTCAAAATATGTTCCTGTATGCCAATCAGACCCCTCAAAAGCTGGATAGGCTCCTTTTTCTTTTGCCAATTCCATGCTTGCTTGAATTGTTAAATAAGCGATTTTTTCGAACAATTGATCCGCAAGATGAACACTTTCTTCGCTATTCCATTTGATCCCTTTTAACGCTAATAAATGATGCCAAGAAAACGCCCCTAAACCGATGGCGCGATATTTTTTATTTGTCATCACCGCTTGCAACACTTCAATTCGCTGTTCGTTTAAGTCGATCACGTTATCTAACATGCGCACTTGAATCGGAATGAGCCGTTCGAGTACACCGTCTTGAACCGCGCGAGCAAGATGAATACTAGATAAGTTGCAGACAACAAAATCGCCAGGTTTTTTATGGATAATAATTTCGCCATCTTGTGTATATTCTTTTGTGACGGTTGTTGGACTCATATTTTGCATAATTTCTGTACATAAATTACTTGAATAAATCATGCCTGCATGTTTGTTTGGATTCATTCGGTTCGCTTCATCGCGATAAAACATGTAAGGTGTTCCTGTCTCTAATTGAGATTTCATAATTCGTTTCATCACTTCAATCGCAGGAACGCGCTCTTTCGTTAATTGTGGATGATTGACGCACTCCTCATATTTTTCGCGGAAGGAGCCACATCCTCTTTGTTCATCGTAAAAATCTTCAAGACCTAGCGGATTGCCGTTTTTATCTTTCCAACCCATCACCTTTTTCACTTCGTGTGGATCGAACAAATACCAATCCCCGCGTTTTTCGACTTGTTCCATAAATAAGTCAGGAATGCAGACGCCATAAAATAAGTCGTGGCATTTTTGACGTTCATCCCCGTTGTTTAATTTGGCATCTAAAAAAGAGAAAATATCTTTATGCCAAACGTCTAAATATACAGCGATAGACCCTTGACGTGTACCAAGTTGGTCCACCGATACAGCCGTATTGTTTAATTGGCGCATCCATGGAATGACGCCAGACGATACCCCTTTAAAACCTTTAATATCCGAGTTACGTGCGCGAATTTTTCCTAAATATACACCAATTCCGCCTCCGCCTTTAGATAGACGAGCGACGTCTGTATTCGATTCATAAATACCGATTAAACTGTCATCTACCGTATCAATAAAACAACTGGATAACTGTCCGTATGATTTTCCTGCGTTTGCATATGTTGGTGTAGCCACCGTCATATATTGATTGGATAATGCCCAATATGCTTCTTTAGCGAGTGCCATTCGTTTCGTTGGCTGTTCATGCGCCATTAATGTTAACGCGATGGTTAAAAAACGCTCTTGAGGCAGTTCGTAAATTTCACCGCTATAACCTTTCGCTAAATAACGATCAACAAGTGTTTTTAACCCGATGTATGTAAATTGCTCGTCTTTTTTCGGATCGATCCATGTCCCTGCTTCTTGTAGTTCCTCTTTCGTATACCGTTCAAGTACAAAAGGATCGTAAATGCCGAGATCGACGAGCTGTGTTTGCAACTCATAAAAGTAGCCATATGTTTCGAATCGATCGTAGCCGCGATTTATAGCAGCTTCATTGTATAATTGTTGTAAATAAAGACGTGCTGCAACAAACGTCCAATCAGGTTGCTCCACGGTAATTTCGTCAAGCGCATTTAAAATAAGTTTATTTATTATATCGTTGTAATTTCGCGTGTGGACAAGCGAGCGTACGGTACGTTCAACGTATCGCTCGCTTGATAAGTGTGGAAAGTCTTTGAAAATATGAAATAACAAACTTCGAATCGTCTCTTCATTTACTTCCTGCTGCTCTTTTATGTGCATCATCCAACATCCCTTCCCCTAAAAAATAAAAATCCGCCCTAGTTGAGCGGATGAAACGATGGAAAAAGGCGTGCTTTCACCATCGTTTCATCTTCTCAATCCCCGAAGAATATGAAACGATACAAGGAAGGCAGGTCTCCTGACTCGCGCTTCTTCCTACTTTGGATTCCTTCCCATATACGTGCCACAAACAGCTGACGTATACAGTGGTGTTGTTTCCATTTCGTCTGCGCACACAGTTGCGGGGACAGCTCTGGATTCGCACCAGATTCCCTATTAAGTCCATTGGGACACCTTCACTTGCTGGTTTCAATATATAGTTATTTTTTGTTTTTTTATCACAATATATTGTATAAAAAGGTTTACGTTTAAAACTATAACGAAAAATTTCAACATTTGCAATCATTATTTTTCATCATTTGCTAAATAGCGCCGATCTTTCATAAACAGTCGCCAAAAATAAATGAAACCTGGAAATAAAATTGCAAAGCCGACAATATACGTCACGAAAAGGGCACGAAACGTATTCGGATGTGTAAATCCAGACTCGATTGTTATATCTGGATAAATCATGTATGGTAAATGAGCTTTTCCATATGCGTAACTTGCACAAAAATATTGTAATACAATTGCTACAACTGCAAGGCGGGGCATTCCACGTCCGTTTTTCTTTTTCCATGAAGGAAGAAAAAGAGCTAAACCAGCCACGAGAAATAGTGCGACAGAAGCGGCAAGCCATGGCCAATACGCAATCATCCCATCATACAACCAACGCGCTTCGCTTCGCATCGTGATCATAATTAAAATTGAAGAGAGGAGAGCAAATGGCCCGATAATGAGCGCATCGCGACGATAAATGGCATAGGCTTCGGTTTCATTTGCTTCGTTCGAGTAATCCGCCAATAAAAGTGAAGAAAGAAAAAGTGTGCTTGTTATAGCAAAGGCAATGAATGCATATTCGTGTGGGCTTGTAAATAGACGGTCTAGACGAAGGTGACTGACGCCATTAACCGTTTCAACGAAAGATCCATGTGTAATGGGTAAGACGCTAATTAAAAAGGCTGGAATAAGCAAACCGCTTATACCAGAAATGTAAACGAGCACTTTTTCATACTTAGGAGCAACGTGTGAAAAAACGAGAAACGCACTGCGAATAGTGAGCAAAAGTAAAATGATGCTTCCAGGAATGAGTAAAATTGTGCCGAGCATAAACGTGGCTCCTGGAAAAAAGCTAACGAGCGCCACGACGATCGCGACGATAAATACATTTGTCACTTCCCATGTCGGTGACAAATATCGATTGGCAATTTTCGTCGCTTTCGTTTGAGGGCGGTTCATATATACCATCGACCAAAAACCAGCTCCAAAGTCCATCGTCGCCATGACGGCGTAAATAAAAATAAATCCCCATAAAATCGAAATAGCAATTAATTCATCTGTCATCATCTTGCTCCTTTCTACATGTGTGTCGATAAATGTTGTTCAATCGGGTGACGGCGGAAGTACGAACGTAAGACGAGCACGACGGCTACAAGTAAAAATACGTAAATGGACGTAAATAAAAGAAAAAGTGTTCCTAAATTTGTTGATTGAGTCACAGCTTCTGCAGTTGTCATCATGCGATAAATAACCCACGGTTGCCTGCCTGTGCAAGCAAAAATCCAACCAAATTCAATGCCGAGAAGGGCGAGGGGACCGGCGGTAACGATCGTCCACATAAACCAGTTCGGAAATATGTGTTGTTTTTTTACTCGATGCCAAATGAATCCGACGATCGAAAGAAGGAGCAGAAACATGCCAATCCCGACCATTGCGTTAAAAAGTGTATGGACGAATAAAGGAGGCCACCATTCTTCAGGGAAATCATTTAATCCGACAACGACGGTATCGAATCGATTACCAGCTAAAAAGCTAAGCAGCCAGGGAATTTCAATGCCCCATTTTACCGTTTGTGTTTCGCGATCTGTAAAACCACCGATAACGAGGGGGGCGTGCGACTGTGTCTCAAACAATCCTTCGGCAGCGGCTAATTTTTCAGGTTGATACTCATGAAGGAGTTGCGCTGATTCATGCCCGTTGATCGCCGTTAATAGAGAAAACACACCACCGACTGTTAACCCGAGCATCAGTGCTTTTTTATGAAAAAGCTGAATGCGCTCGTTATGTTTATTTTTCAACATCTTATAGGCAGCGATGGAAGCGATCGTAAAAGCTCCGGTCATATAAGCTGATAAAACAACGTGTGTAGCTGTAACTGCGAAGCTCGGATTAAAAAACGCCTTCCATGGGTCGACGTCGACAATTTGTCCGTTTTCGATCCGAAAGCCTGTCGGCGTACCTTCAAAGGCATGTACGTTCGTAATTAAAATGGCAGAAGCGGCTGCCCCAATGGCAACAAACGTCAAGCTCACGATGCGCATCGTTGGAGAAATGCGGTTAGCAGCATATACGTAAATGGATAAAAACAACGCTTCAACGAAAAACGCATAAATTTCAATTTGAAATGGGAGTGCCATCACTTTGCCGATCACTTCCATAAACCCTGGCCATAAAAGAGAAAGTTGTACGCCCGCAATCGTTCCAGACGGGATTGCTACGCCAAGCAAAATGGCAAGCGCTTTCGTCCAACGATTTGCCATGAGTGCATAGTCATTGTCTTTTGTTTTTTGATATAGCAACTCAGCTAATAAAATCATAAGCGGAATACCAACTCCGAGCGTCGCAAAAATAATGTGAAACGCCATCGTTGTTCCAAAGAGCGTTCTTGCTGTTAATACGTGATCCATACCGAAATGTTCATTCCTTTCCATACATTGTCGTTTCATAGTTTGATGTGAAAAGAGAAAAAATATGCAAAAAAAATAAGCGACCGTTACGATCGCTTATTGTAGTGCTTTTTTTAATGCCGATATATTGTCATTCATAATGGCAAAGTAATCTTTGCTATTTGCGATATCATCATTTGTACGAGCTTCTAAATTATGAAGAATGAGCACATCAGCACCAACTTCATTTTTTACAACTTCAGCAATTTTGGATGTCACGTTTTGTTCAAAAAAGATATAGCGTATATTATGTTCTTTTGCCTTCTTGATGATTGAAGCGAGTTGTTTTTGTGAAGGTTCGTTTGTTGGTGATAGCCCCGTTACGCTTATTTGTTTTAAGCCATATCGTTTTTCCCAATAGCCGTATGCGGCATGAGCAACAAGAATTTCTTTTGTTTTCGCGTCTTTTATCAATTGTTGAAACTGGCTATCGAGCTGTTCAAGCTGCTGTTTTAACGAAGCAAAGTTTTGTTCAAAATCTTGTTTCGCCTCAGGTTTTAGTTCTATTAGCGTTTGTTTAATTGTTTCAGCCATTTGAATGGAATAAATCGGATCCAGCCAGATGTGAGGATCTACATCTCCATGATCATATTCGTCTTTTTGTTCATCTTCATGCGCATGTTCGTTTTCGTGAACATGCTCATCTTCATGAGTATGATTGGATCGAAGTAAATCCATTCCTGCGGTTGCTTCCACGAACTTGACTCGCTCATTTTCTAGCGTTTTGACGATGCGTTCAACAAATCCTTCCATGCCTTGACCGATGTAAATGAAAGCGTCAGCATCTGCGATTTGTTGCATCGTTTTTGCTGTCGGTTCATATGTGTGAACATCGACACCAGGAGGGTATACGCTTTCCACTTGAACGTGCTCGTCGCCGATTTTTTGAGCAAAATCTTGAAGTGGGTATACAGTTGTATAAATGATAAGTTTGTTGTTTGTTTTCTCTGTCGTTGACGGCGCTAGTTGTTCTTGTTTATTACATCCAAATAATGTTAGTGTGATCGTAAGAATGATTGATAAAATGATGTTCAACCTCATTTTTTTCCTCCTTCCAAAAAGAAGGATGTCTCTGAAAAACAGAAAACATCCTTTTCTCTCGTTTTATTATATCGTAATCGTTACGATTTGAAAACTATGAAAAACTAACAAATGGCGGAAGTGGGTCGACAAATGTTGACCAATCTTTGCCCATTTCTTCATCCGTTAACAAGCATGTATCGAGTGAAGAAGAAATTTCCTGTTCATCCATATCGATTCCGATAAACACGAGTTCTGTCATACGATCACCATACGTATCATCCCATTTTGCACGCAATTCTTGTTCTTCTTGCAAAATGCGTTCACGTTCATGTGAAGGATATGTCGCAATCCATTCGCCAGCCCCCTGAATCATAATGGACGGTCCAGCTTGCGAAAGAAGTCCACACATATTGTTGCGCGAAGCGAGCCAGAAAAAGCCTTTTGCACGAACGATTTCAACAGGCCAATGTTCAAGCCAATGCATCAAACGCTCAGGGTGAAACGGTCGACGGCGTCGATATACAAAAGAAGAAATACCATATTCCTCTGTCTCTGGTGTATGTTCTTCATTTAGTTCTTTGATCCATCCAGCCGATTGACTTGCTTTTTCAAAGTCAAATAAGCGCGTATTTAAAATATCATGGAGCGCTACTTTTCCATATGTCGTTCGAATGATTTTCGCTTCTGGATTTAATTTGCGCAAAAGAGTTTCTAATTCGTCTGCATCTTCTTTTGAAATACAATCGATTTTATTTAAAATAAGCACGTTCGCAAATTCAATTTGATCAATTAATAGATCAACGACTTCGCGTGTATCCGTTTCATCGATCGCTTGTTTACGATCCAATAACGTTTCACCTGAAGCGAAATCATGCCAAAAACGATTAGCATCTACAACTGTAACCATCGTATCTAATCGACAAGTTGATGTTAAGTCAATACCAAACTCTTCGTCGATATACGTAAACGTTTGTGCAACAGGAATCGGTTCGCTAATGCCGGATGATTCGATAACGATATAATCGATGTTTCCTGCATCAACAAGTTTTTTGACTTCTTTCATTAAATCTTCCCGCAGCGTACAGCAAATACAGCCGTTTTGAATTTGTACAAGTTTTTCTTCGGTGCGTGAAAAGCCACCTTGTTGAATGAGTTCGGCATCAATATTGACCTCGCTCATGTCATTGACGATGACAGCAATTTTTAATCCTTCCCGATTGTTTAAAATATGATTAAGCAACGTTGTTTTCCCAGAGCCTAAATACCCACTTAATACGGTGACAGGAACTTTCATCAATATTATTCTCCTTTCTTAAAACGTAATTATTACGATTTACATCGTTTATCATACCGAAAAAAAAGAGAAAGGGCAATTATTTTTCCTCTTTCTCTGGTACAGGATCAAATCCACCGGGATGAAACGGATGGCATTTTAAAATGCGTTTTATTGTTAAATAGCCTCCTTTAAGCGCACCGAAGCGACGAATAGCTTCTAATCCATAATGAGAACAAGTTGGATAAAAGCGGCATGTTGGCGGTTTTAAAGGGGAAATAAATCGTTGATAAAAGCGAATGAGTAAAATGAATATATGCTTCATATCATACACCTACCCCTATTTTTTCTTATTGTAACATAGATGTATAAATCCATTCCAACAAAAAAAGATGAAAAAAGTCGGACTTTTGTGTATGATAAAAACGTAACAATTAAAAAAGAGGTGGGACATATGCCTTCAGTAGAAAGCTTTGAGCTGGACCATTGTGCGGTCAAGGCACCGTACGTTCGCCATTGTGGTGTCCATCAAGTCGGCAGTGACGGTGTTGTGAATAAATTTGATATTCGCTTTTGTCAGCCAAATAAAGAAGCAATGCAGCCAGCAGCCATTCATACGCTTGAGCATTTACTAGCGGTGCACATTCGTAAGCATGCCGAAAAATATGATCATTTCGATATTATCGACATTTCCCCGATGGGATGTCAAACAGGTTATTATTTAGTTGTTAGTGGTACACCAACAGTCGAAGAAATTATTGACTTGCTTGAGGCGACAATGAACGAGGCATCGATGGTTACAGAAGTGCCAGCCGCAACAGAAAAAGAGTGCGGTCAAGCGAAATTGCATGATTTAGAAGGAGCCAAACGGCTTATGCGCTATTGGCTATCGCAGCCAAAAGAAGAATTGAAAAAAGTGTTCGGTTAAAAAGTTCAGGATTTTTTCCTGAGCTTTTTATAAAATAATACAGTACGTTTCATTTTCCAAAAATTTTTTTGTTTGCTACAATGAAGAAGGGGAAAGTTTATAGTTAAGGAGGGAATAAGCGTGAAAGAGAAATTAATTGACATAGTTAATAAACAAATTGCAAATTGGAACGTGCTTTATGTGAAGCTACACAACTATCATTGGTATGTGAAAGGACCACAGTTTTTTACATTGCACACAAAATTTGAAGAGTTATACAATGAAGCAGCGCTACATATCGACGAGTTGGCTGAGCGTCTGTTGGCGTTAGGTGGAAAACCGTTAGCGACGATGAAAGATTATTTAGCGGCAGCTTCTGTACATGAAGCAAAAGGAAATGAAACAGCAGAAGAAATGGTGGAAGAAATCGTTCGCGATTTTGAAACGATGATTCAAGAGCTAAAAGATGGCATGAACTATGCGGGAGAAATTGATGATGAAACGACAGGTGATATGCTTTTAGGCATTCATCAAAGTTTAGAAAAGCACGTATGGATGTTAAAATCGTTTCTTGGATAAGGTGGGGAATCCCACCTTTTTGTGTTTTGTCGAGCGTTTTATGCTTTCGTTGCATGAAAACAAATGGATCGACTCACACTAACCGTAACAAATGGAAAAGAGGTGGGCCGATGAAAAAAACGTATTATGTTTCAGTGGCACGCGGTGAAATTTCACAAATAAAAACCGCTTCACCATGGGAATTTCGCATTGAGGCGACGGATGAAGAAATCATTCAATTACGTGAGTATTTTGATGAAATGTACTCATCCGATTGGCAATCATTTTGGCGCGCACATGTGCCATATGTGCAATACCATTATGATCGGCCGAACGACGGGTATGACAACGCAATGAAAAAAGTGTATGAAATAATTTATGAACTTGGAGATGAAGAAGCAAAACAACAAATTGAAGAGATGGGAGTTATAGAATCGTAAAAGCTGTCGATCATCGACCTGTGTGGTACAATAAAGAAAACATCTAGTTGAGGGTAGACGGTGATGATAGTATTTCAAGATTATTACGGATATGATGTTCGCCTTTCTTTTTCTGACCATCCTTTTTCAAGACACCCGAAACATGTATTTGTCATTTGCCGTTACGATAACCATTGGCTGTTGACAAATCACGAAACACGCGGTTGGGAGTTTCCGGGTGGAAAAGTGGAAGAAGGAGAAACAGCGAAACAGGCTGCCATTCGCGAAGTAAGAGAAGAAACAGGGGGGATTGTTCAAACGATCACATATATCGGGCAGTATGAAGTGAAACGCCCAAATGAAACGATCGTAAAAAATATTTATTTTGCCTACGTAGCTTTTCTTGAACAGAGAGAGTCGTATTTTGAAACAAACGGTCCTGTACAAATGGAGTACATACCAGATGATGTAACGACAGACGGGCGGTTTAGTTTTATTATGAAAGATGGCGTATGGGCATATACGAAACAAGAGTTACAGCGGCGGGGAATGATTTAAAACCCCACCGCTTTTTCTTTATGCGTGGGGTTATACGCGTTTTATTAATTTTTTTTCAAGCCAACCGACAAGCTGGTACATGATGCTAGAGAGCAAAGCAATCATAAGCAAACTTAATAAAACGAGCGTAAAGTTAAACACTTGGAATCCGTAAATAATCATATAACCGAGCCCTTGTTTAGAGACGAGAAATTCACCGACGATGACACCGACCCAAGATAAGCCAACGTTCACTTTTAGCGTTGAAATAATGGTCGGAAAGGAAGCAGGTAAAATGGCTTCTGTAAACCATTGTCGCTTCGTTGCACCGAACGTTTGAAGTACTTTCATATAATTTGCATCTACTTCTTTAAACGAGGTGTAAACGACAATCGTTGTAATAATGATCGAAATGATCGCTCCCATCGCGACAATCGATGTCATATTTGGTCCGAGTGCGACGATGAAAATCGGGCCAAGTGCTACTTTTGGCATGGCGTTTAAAATGACTAAGTACGGATCAATAATTTTTGAGACGCGAGGAAACCACCAAAGTATTGCAGCAAAACAAACGCCAATCATCGTGCCAACAATAAAGCCGAGTATGGTTTCTGTTAATGTGACGGTTGTATGTGAAAGCAATGTGTGATCGCGTATTTTTGTCATAAACAAATGCCAAATCGAGGACGGTGAGCTAAATAAAAGAGGATCGATCCAATGAAAACGGCTTGCGATTTCCCATAAGCTGAAAAATGCAATGACAATGATCGCTTGAAAAAAGCGGACAATTCGTTTTTCACGTTTTTCATATGCCATATACTGATCGTATATACGTTGCAACCATTCATGTTTGTTCAATGCTCTCTAACTCCTTCCAAATCATTTGAAAGAGCGGTGAAAAATCTGGATGTTGACGAGCTTGAAACGGTGTACAAGCTCTTAATGAATCTGGAACGGTAATGATTTTTTGAATTTTTCCTGGTCTAGCGGTAAATAAAACGATCCGATCGCTCATTGCAATGGCTTCACCAATATCGTGCGTGACGAGAAGTGCCGTTTTTCTATATTGTTTTAACGTCTCCCATACGAGATCTTCTAGTTTAAGTTTTGTTTGATAATCGAGCGCAGAAAAAGGTTCATCTAACAACAATATTTTCGGATCGGTTGCAAGTGTACGTACGAGGGCGGCACGCTGGCGCATTCCTCCTGACAATTCATTCGGATAGCGGTTATCGACATCGCGCAGACCGATTTGGTGCAATAAGGCGAGCGTTTGTTTCTTCGTTTTCTCGCTATATTTGCCCGTTAGTTTTAATCCGAGTGTGACGTTTTGTTCAATCGTTTTCCACGGGAACAAATAATCATGTTGGAGCATATACCCAATCGCTTGGCGCATTGTGTGTATCTCTTTTCCTTCGATCAGCACACGCCCTTTTGTCGGGGTGATCAATCCAGCAATAATGGAAAGAAGCGTCGTTTTTCCACAGCCGCTTGGGCCGAGGAAGGAGAGAAATTCTCCTCTCTCGACATTGAGCGACAAATGATCAAGCGCTAATACGGCAGATTGATTGGTGACGTAGGCGTGCATCACTTGATCAATTGTTAAAATGGGCATGATGTTCACCTACTTTTTCGCTTTTTCAGCGAACGATGTATTCACTAAAATCGAGTGGTCAATGTAGGAAGGTAACTCATTTGCTTCTTTCATCACGTTTTGAAGATGATTCCACTCTTCTTCGTCTAAAATCGGATCAGTTGCATATGAGCCTTGATTTTTATAGCGCTCGACGACTTTTTCGATAAGAGAGATATGTGTATTTTCAAAGTATGGCTGAATGACTGTTGCAATTTCTTTTGCATCGTGTGCTTGCACCCATGTCTGTGCTTTATAGAGGGCACGTGTAAATTTTTCGATGACATCTTTATTTTCGTCAATAAAACTTTGTTTTGCCATAAATGTTGTGTACGGGAGGTGTCCAGATTCTGTTCCGAACGAAGCGACAATATACCCTTTTCCTTCTTGTTCAAAAATACTAGCCGTCGGTTCGAATAGTTGGACGAAATCACCTGTTCCGCTCGCAAACGCATTGGCAATATTGGCAAATTCAATATTTTGAATGAGATGTAAGTCTTTATGTGGATCGATTCCGTGTTGCTTCAAGACATACTCTCCGACCATTTGCGGCATACCGCCTTTTCGTTGCCCTAAAAATGTACTTCCTTTCAGTTGATCCCAAGTGAAGTTGGCGATTGGTTCGCGGGAAACTAAAAATGTACCATCGGTTTGTGTCAATTGCGCGAAATTGATGACCGGATCAACGGCTCCTTGACTGTATACGTAAATAGATGTTTCGGAACCGACAAGTGCAATATCTGCTCCGTTCGATAAAAGCGTCGTCATTGTTTTATCGCCGCCCCACGTTGTATTTAGCTCAATATGAAGTCCTTCTTCAGCAAAAAAACCTTTCTCAATTGCCACGTATTGTGGAGCGTAAAAAATTGATCGAGTGACTTCGGCAATGCGCAACGTTTTTACATCATTTGATGAGCAAGCCGCGAGTAAAAACGTCAAAGCAATGAGCAAAAACCCCCATTTTCGCATCTTCTTCCCCTCTTTCCTTTCGTTTGCTTTATCGTATGCGCCTAATAAAAATGTGTGAATGCCCGAAAAAGAAAACCGCCGTGACAGGTGACACGACGGTTTAATTAATCGAATGTAAGGAAATCAATTCATATGTAACGATCGTTGTCTCGTTTTCAAGAACAAGTTTTTTGACAACAGCTTGCCCTGTTGCTTCTCCGTGTTTTGTTCGTCTTACTTCTAATGGGATATCAAGCGGATATAGACGATAGCCTTCTTTTTGCAAAGTGAATAGATTATGTTCGATTCGTTTTTCTTTTCCGTTCGTGACGATCATCGTTTGAATCTCTAACGGCATACCCATATGGATCACCCCACATTTTTACCTTCATTGAAACACATTTATGACAATTACACAACTACATTTCATATTTTTGTAACTATATCATATAAACAAATCATATTACCTAGTAATAAATTCTATTGACAGGACAAGAATGTAAATGATACGATGGCAATAAGCTTTAGAAAGAGATATTAGAATATTCATTTCTTTTTGAAGCGAAGTGTTTATGTATGAGGGGAGTTTTTTTATTGATGAAACAATTTCATTCATTTGGGTGGTACGCGGCTCGCATTGCCCCGTATTTGCCTGAGGAAGCGTTCCGTCCTGTTCCATCTCGTCTGTTCGGTGGCCTTGCTTACATGCTCGTTTTAGTTAGTAGCATTGTCACGATTTCTTTATTTGATCTACATTGGTTATGGAATGGATTGCTTTCGATTGTTATTGGGTTTTGTTTTGCAGGTTTAGGGTTTTTAGGACATGAAATTTTGCATGGAACGGTCGTAAAGAGAGCATGGCTTCGTGATTTATTAGGCGGCATCGCATTTTTGCCGCTTTGCACAGGTCCAAAGTTATGGAGAAAGTGGCATAACGCAACGCATCATGTGCATACTCAACATGAGGAGCTCGACCCAGATGCGTGGCCGACGATCAAACGTTTAGCTCAAAGTCGTTTTCTTCGCTGGATTTACCGCATTCCGTTTCCGATTCGTGCGTTTTTCTCATTTTTGTCTTTAGCAGGGATGTTTACGGTTCATTCACTTCATATGCTTCTTCACTTTTGGAAGGAGTTTGAACGGGGCAGTCGTCGGGCTGTATTTTGGCAGTTTGTATTACCTTGGTCGATATGGATTGGGTTATTGTTGATGATCGGAGTGGAAAAATGGCTCTTTGCGTTCGTTCTTCCATTGCTTATTGGAAATGCGATCGTTATGGGGTACATTTCAACGAATCATCGCTTAAATCCACTCGTTCCGGTTAACGATCCGCTAGCTAATAGCTTAACAGTTATTGTGCCGAAATGGGTTGATGTGTTGCATTTTAACTTTTCACACCATACAGAACATCATTTATTCCCAGCAATGAGTTCAAAATATTATCCGCTAGTTAAACAATATATTAAGCAACTATGGCCGGATCGTTATCATGAAATGCCGATGACAAAAGCATTAATTGCTCTATGGAAAACGCCGCGGCTTTATCATGAGCAAACAGAACTCATCGAACCACGCCAAGGATACGTATACGGAACGCTCGGAAATGGATTGAATATAGATGATCTTTCTCATAAAGTGAAAGAAAATGTTTTAGAAAAAATGGTCAAACAAAAATAAGCGTCATATATGGGCGCTTTTTTTGTTTGTAGAATAAAGAGAAGACGTGGCAATGAGCCACGCCTTATTTTTTCCTTTGCAGCATAAGAGGGAGCTCTAAGTGATGTTCATGTAAAAACGGTTCGTTCGTTAACACGTTTTCTGTCGGACCGTCGTATACGATCGTTCCGTTTGCAAGTACAATCGTTCGCTCACAACATTCAAGTACGAAGTCAAGGTCATGTGTCGTTACAATTTTTGTGTGTGGCAACTCTTGAACGAGGTGAATGAGCGTTCGCCGCGCTTTCGGATCTAACGCCGCCGTCGGTTCATCCATCAGCAAAATTTTCGGTTTCATTGCAAGCACAGTTGCTATAGTGACGAGTCGTTTTTCTCCTTCAGACAAACGATAAGGTGGACGATCTTTTACATGCATAGCACCAACAATCGTTAAAGCATTTGCTACCCGCTGGTTCACTTCATCTTCATTTATGCCGTCATTGCGAAGTGCAAATGCGACATCATCGTAGACAGTTGGCATAAATAATTGATCATCTGCTTGCTGAAATGTAAAGCCAACAATTTGACGAATATGTCGTAACGTTTGTTTCGACATGCGCATATTGTCAATGACAATGCATCCACTTTGTGGTGTATATAATCCGACGAGCAGTTTTAATAACGTTGATTTCCCTGCCCCGTTTGCTCCAATAATCCCAATGCATTCTCCCTTTTGAACCGAAAAGGAAAGATCGCGAATGGCTTCATGACCATCTGGATATACGTAGAAAACATTTGATACACTTATCATCATATGATCACCAAACGATAAACGATGAACAATATAACCGTTACATATGTGTATACCATCTCTTTCATTGTCCATCGTTTTATTTTTATATGCATATGTTGAATAGAAAAGCCTCGCAACGTCATTGCTTCATACACGCGCTCAGCGCGATCGAAAGTTCGTAAAAGTAAATGTCCAACGAGCGATCCCCAAACAGATAGTTTGATAGCGCGATGGTGTGGGGCTCGCAACATGTACGCCTCGCGAAGGCGTTTTGCTTCCTCTAAAAATAAAAAAATGTATCGATGTGTCAAAAGCAATTGAATAACGAGAAAGCGTGGAATGCGCAAAGAAAGGAGCGCACCAGCAAGTTGTTCAATCGGTGTAGTTAAAAATAAAATGGTTGCTGCAAGTATTGCAAGTGTGTTTTTTAAAACAAATGTAGAAAATGCCATCCATCTTGCTTCGATGTACCAATGAAAAAATAATATATGTTCATCAATAAAAAGCAATTGCGAAACTCCTATGACTGTAGCAAATGGCAATGAAGCGATGAGTACGTGTTTTATATGACGAATAGAAAGGCGATAAAAAATGATCATAGCGATCGGGTAAAGCGATAACGGTACCATTTCAATAAAAGCATATGAATGAAACGATGCAACGACGAAGATGTATGTAAACGTTATAATTAGTATACTTAGCGGATGAATATGACGTCGTTGCACAATGTTTAGCATATGTGGATAGATCAAGCTTCTCTTCTCCATTTTTTAATGATGTATGGCGCCACGATTGCTACAGCAACAATGAATGCACCGATAACACCAGAAATACTTGTCCCGATATCTAGCCATCCGATTGATGTGCCTCCGCCTTTCAGATTGTAGTCAGGAAGCAAAGCAAGCGATTGTTGGAGACGTTCAAGTGCGTGATGAATTGCCGTTGTTGCATGCAGTTCATCCGTACCGATCGTATGAAAAATAGACCACTCTAATCCATCTGGCTTAGAAGAAGCGATGGATGAAAAAATGCCACCAATGATGAGAGCAAGCAAACCGAGCGTCCCGATGAGGCGATTCATCGGCGTCTCTATTGTTGGCGAAAGCTCTGGTTTTGTTTTTGCAACAAAGGAGATAACAGTAGCGGTAGCTATTCCTTCTACAATGCCAATCGCTAAGTGAATAGGTTGCATAAATAACGTGAAAGTTGTAAATGGAAGCTCGACTTTGCCTGACAACAATGTTTGAACGACGACACTAAATGCACCGAGTTGTAATCCAACGACAGCAGCGATAATGGAGGCGAACCATATGTTCGTTCGACGAATGAGCTGCTTATATAACGGATACGCGATAAAACATGTGTAAAAGCCGAGATTAAGCACGTTACATCCGAAAGCTAAAAGTCCACCATCTGCGAAAAAGAGTGCTTGTATAAATAAAACGACGGATAACGTTAAAAATGCTGCATACGGACCGAGCAAAGCGGCAAGCAACAGTCCACCTCCTAAATGTCCGCTCGATCCTGTACCCGGAATAGCAAAGTTAATCATTTGCGCGGCAAATACAAATGCTCCGAGCACTCCCATAAGTGGCAGCTTTTTTTCATCAGCTTCAATGTTCAGTTTTTTTAATGAGTAGCTTGCTATACCTGCTGTAGCCCCCCACATCGCTATTCCTACCGTAGGTGAAATGAGCGCATCTGCCATATGCATCGCCAGTATCCCCCCTCATGCTTTATTATAGGGGAGATGTACGATGAAAAGCTATTTTATTTTTTCTTTTAGCTTACTTATTATATAATTTTTCGTCTTTTCGTCATAAACACCATTTTTATTTCCACCAGAAAACATGAGATTGACCCGTTGCACAGCATCTAACGTTTTTTTGCCGAATATCCCGTCTTCTGCTCCACATTTGAAATTGATTGCATTTAATGCTTGTTGTAAGATGCGCACGTCTTCACCACGATCACCGTATCGTAATACTTTATTCGGAAGTTTGCTTATTAGTTGTTCAATTGGATTTTGCTGTTTTAGTGGTTGATTGACCGATTGCGATGGAGACTTGACTTCTGATTTGTTTACTTGCTTTTCGATAATTATTTGTTGGCCAGGCTGTAATGTTCGTGGATTGATGTCTGGATTTAGACGAAGTAACGTTTTTACACTTACCCCTGTTTTTTGGCTAATTGCCCATAACGTATCTCCTTGTTGAACGGTATATTGTTTTACTTCTTCTTTGATCTGAACAGTGACGTTTTCTTTTTCATTTAGTACTTCTAAGTAGTTAAAGCACGGACATTGTTTCCATTCATATCCTTTCAGCTCGTTATGTCCTTTTACGTCTTTATAGTTCGGCATGATGCTGACAAGTGTTTTGTATAATGCTTTCAATGATTGTTTTTGCTCATTTGTCGGTTGTTGTGTGCGAAAATCCCCTGTTAAACAAATGCCAATGCAGTATGAGTTATGATTACCAACATGGTAGCTAATTGTTTCTAAATCGTTGCAAAAATGAATCGTTCCGTCTTGTTCGATAACAAAATGGTATCCGATTCCTGGCCACCCCTTGCTAACATGATAATTAGCAAATGCAAATGCCGAGCCTGTTTTCGTTAAACTATGATGAATAATAATATGTGTTTTTTGCTGCAATGTTGTTTTTTTGTACGACTGTCCAGAACGAGTAGGGAGAAGATGACGTACATCTTTTAATTGCGGGAGAGCAAATAGTCCATTCATTTTGTATCCTCCTTTTGTTCACTTCTATACACTACTATATGTTTCATAGTAAAAATGGTTTGTACGAAGTCATTAAAAATAAAAAAAGCTGCCGAATAAGCAGGCAGCTTTTGTCATTTATCCAATTGGTCCACCGAACTGTTCAATGCGTGGATCAACGTTTTTGAATTTCTTGAAGTTTTCGCGGAACTTCGCCGCAAGCTCTTTTGCTTTTTGTTCGTACTCTGCTTGATCCGCCCATGTACTTTTTGGTTGTAGCACTTCATCAGGAACACCTGGGACGTGAAGTGGAATGTGTAATCCAAAAATAGGATCTTGAACGGTTTCGACGTTATTTAACTCTCCTTCTAACGCTGCTTTCACCATCGCGCGCGTATACGACAGCTTCATTCGTTCACCAACGCCGTATCCACCACCAGTCCAACCAGTGTTCACTAAAAAGACTTGAACGTCGTGAGCATCGATTTTTTGTCCGAGCATGTCTGCATATCGTGTTGCTGGAAGCGGTAAAAACGGCGAGCCGAAGCATGTAGAGAACGTTGCTTCTGGTGCTGTAATCCCGCGCTCTGTACCTGCTAACTTGCTTGTATACCCGCTTAAGAAATGATACATTGCTTGCTCTTTTGTGAGTTTGCTAATTGGTGGCAATACACCGAACGCATCTGCTGTTAAAAAGACGATTGTATGCGGGTGGCCAGCAACGCTTGGCTGAACGATGTTATCCATCGCTTCAAGCGGGTATGCGGCACGTGTATTTTCAGTTAACGTCGCATCGTCATAGTTTGGTATGCGCGTATCTGGGTCAATCATGACGTTTTCTAATACAGAACCGAAGCGAATCGCGTCAAAAATTTGTGGCTCTTTTTCACGTGATAAGTTAATGCACTTAGCATAACATCCGCCTTCAATATTAAAGACACCGTTGTTTGACCAACCGTGCTCATCATCGCCAATTAAGCGACGGTTTGGATCGGCAGAGAGCGTCGTCTTTCCTGTGCCTGATAAACCGAAAAAGAGCGCGACATCTCCTTCTTGACCAACGTTTGCTGAACAGTGCATCGGGAAGATTCCTTGCTCTGGCAATAAGAAGTTCATGACGGAGAAAATTGATTTTTTCATTTCACCTGCATATTCTGTCCCACCAATTAGCACAGTGCGACGTTCAAACGAGATGATAATAAATGTTTCTGAACGCGTGCCGTCAACAGCTGGATCGGCTTTAAATGTTGGAGCAGAAATGACTGTAAATTGTGACTCATGCGCTTGTAATTCTTCCGTTGTTGGACGAATGAATAACTGATGGGCGAATAAGTTATGCCAAGCAAATTCGTTGACAACTTGAATTGGCAAACGATAAGCTGGATCAGCGCCTGCAAAGCCATTAAATACAAACAATTCTTCTTTTGTCATTAAATAATCGATCACTTTGTTGTAAAGTTTATCAAATACTTCCTCAGAAATTGGTTGATTGACAGTTCCCCAATCAATTTTATGTTTAACAGATGGCTCTTCGACAATATATTTATCTTTCGGGGAGCGACCTGTATATTTTCCTGTTGTTGCACAAATCGCTCCTGATAAAGTAAGAATGCCTTCTTTCCGAGTTAATACTTTCTCTACTAGTCGTGGTACAGATAAGTTATGAAAAACCCCATCCCTTTGTAAGAGTGTCGATAATTTGTTTGTCAGTTCAATGGAATTCATTGGACAAAACCTACCTTTGTTTGATTTATCTTTATGTAAAAAGTATAACACATTTTAATAAATAGTCCATACTAATTAGCGTATTTTTCTTGAATTTATTTTCAAAATCATTACAGTAGAAAAAACGTTGACTCGCTGATGATATATGTGATATGATGCTGAGATGAACGGATACTCTTATCCCGAGTTGGTGGAGGGAGACAGGCCCGATGAAACCCAGCAACCGTCACGTATGTGAAAAGGTGCTAACCTGTGGCAAGGGAACGCCCTTGAACGATAAGAGTGAAAGGCGCAGACAAATGCAAAAACCTTTCCTCTGAAGGAAAGGTTTTTTTCACGATAGACCATAATAAGAGGGATGAGTACCGTATCATTTGTCATTATTATTGAGGAGGAATGTTTGAATGCCTAAACGTCGTCTGTTTACATCTGAATCTGTAACGGAAGGGCATCCGGATAAAATTTGTGACCAAATTTCCGATGCGATTTTAGATGCGATTTTAGCGAATGATCCAAATGCGCGTGTTGCGTGTGAAACGAGCGTAACAACAGGGCTTGTTTTAGTGAGCGGGGAAATTACAACATCTACATATGTAGATATTCCGAAAATTGTCCGTGAAACGATTCGTGAAATTGGCTATACGCGCGCAAAATACGGCTTTGATGCAGATACGTGCGCTGTATTAACATCAATTGATGAGCAATCTCCAGATATTGCGATGGGTGTTGACAAAGCGTTAGAAGCTCGTGAAGGGCAAATGACAGATGAAGAAATCGAGGCGATCGGTGCAGGTGACCAAGGATTAATGTTTGGCTTCGCGTGCAACGAAACGAAAGAGCTTATGCCGCTTCCAATTTCGCTCGCACATAAACTTGCGCGCCGTCTAGCTGAAGTGCGTAAAGAAGATATCTTACCTTATTTACGTCCAGACGGAAAAACGCAAGTGACAGTGGAGTATGATGAAAACGGCAAACCTGTACGTATCGATACGATCGTTGTTTCTACACAACATCATCCAGAAATTACACAAGATCAAATTGTACGCAACATTAAAGAGCATGTCATTCAACCTGTTGTTCCAGCGGAGTTGATCGATGAAAACACAAAATATTTCATTAACCCAACAGGTCGTTTCGTGATCGGTGGTCCACAAGGTGATGCAGGGTTAACAGGACGCAAAATTATCGTTGACACGTACGGTGGTTATGCTCGTCACGGTGGTGGAGCATTCTCAGGAAAAGACCCAACGAAAGTAGACCGTTCGGCAGCATATGCCGCTCGTTACGTAGCGAAAAACATCGTTGCAGCAGGTCTTGCAGATAAATGTGAAGTGCAGTTAGCGTATGCGATCGGTGTGGCGCAACCAGTATCAATTTCCATTGATACGTTCGGCACAGGTAAAGTATCTGAAGATGTATTAATTGAAGTGGTGCGCAACAATTTTGACCTTCGCCCAGCAGGAATCATTAAAATGCTTGATCTTCGCCGTCCAATTTACAAACAAACAGCTGCTTACGGTCACTTTGGTCGCACAGATATTGATCTTCCTTGGGAGCGTACTGATAAAGCGGAAGCGTTAAAACAACAAGCGTTACAGTTAGCGAAGTAAGAAAAGGGAGAGAGTTACGTCATGTAGCTCTCTCTATTTGTTAGTGAAACGGGGTGAAAACATGTGTGGCTTTGTTGGAGTGATATATGATCAACCAAATCAAATATGCGGTGAATGGAAACAAACGTTTCGTCAGATGAATGATGCGATTATTCATCGTGGACCAGATGACGAGGGATATTTTTTCGATGAGCATGTGCATTTTGCTTTTCGTCGTCTGAGCATTATTGATTTAGAGGCAGGTCATCAGCCGCTTTCCTATGAAAATGATCGATATTGGATTATTTTTAATGGAGAAATCTACAACTATATTGAATTGCGCGAGCAACTTGAGCAAAAAGGATATAAATTTACGACACATTCAGATACAGAAGTTATTTTAGCGTTATATGCTGAAACAAAAGAGGCTTGTGTTCAACAATTGCGCGGTATGTTTGCTTTCGTCATTTGGGATAAAGAAGAAAAAATAGTATTTGCTGCACGCGATCCGTTTGGTATTAAGCCATTTTTTTATACGATTGAAGATGATCGTCTTCTCGTTGCTTCGGAAAAGAAAAGCCTCTTATTAGCAATTGATGGAGATATCAACAGAGAAGCACTCCATCATTATTTAACGTTTCAATATGTGCCAGAGCCACTTACAATGACAGCAAATATTTGTAGACTGAAGCCTGGGCATTATATCATGAAAAAAATTGGCGAGCAACCAATGTTTGTTCGTTATTTTACACCAACATTTATGCCGATCCATCAATCAGAAGAAAAGTGGATTAGTGATATTCGTGATGCGCTATTCAAATCCATTGAAGTGCATATGCGTAGCGATGTGCCTGTCGGTTCTTTTTTATCCGGTGGGATTGATTCCTCACTTGTTGTTGCAATAGCTAAACAATTTCATCCGCAGCTCGAGACGTTTTCGGTTGGATTTGCTCGAGAAGGGTTTAGTGAAATAGATGTGGCGAAAGAAACAGCTGATCAACTACACGTTCGACATTACAGCTATATCATTTCTCCAGAAGAGTACGTACAAGCACTTCCACGTATCATGTGGCATATGGACGACCCGCTCGCTGATCCTGCCGCTGTTCCGCTTTATTTTGTCGCTCGTGAAGCGAGAAAGCGTGTGACGGTCGTTTTATCGGGTGAAGGGGCAGATGAATTATTTGGAGGTTACAATATTTACCGTGAACCATATTCGTTGCGCCTATTCAACCATCTCCCTCGGCCGATGAAGCGCGCATTGCGTATACTTGCCCGTCTTCTTCCTGAAGGAATGAAAGGAAAAAGTTTTATTGAACGCGGTACGACACCATTGCGTGATCGGTATGTTGGCAACGCGAAAATGTTTGAGGAAAAAGAAAAAGCTCTTACATTAAAAGAATACAATAGTGATTGGGAATATACGAACGTAACGAAACATTTATATGATGAAACAGCGTTATACGATCCTGTCGAACAAATGCAATATGTCGATTTGCATACGTGGTTATGTGGAGATATTTTGTTAAAGGCTGACAAAATGACGATGGCTCATTCGCTTGAGTTGCGTGTCCCGTTTTTAGATAAAGAAGTGTTCGCTGTGGCTAAACATATACCTGCTCACTTGAAAACAGCTAACGGTACAACAAAGTATATATTGCGGAAAGTGGCAGAAGGCATTGTTCCAGATCACGTATTGCATCGTAAAAAACTCGGTTTTCCTGTTCCGATTCGTCATTGGTTAAAAGATGAGTTGTACGATTGGGCAAAAACGATGATCCAACAAAGTGAAACGAATCATTTATTCCATAAGCATGTTCTTTTGCAGTTGCTTAATGACCATGCGACAGGAAAAGCCGATTATAGTCGAAAATTATGGACGGTACTGATGTTTATGGTTTGGCATGCCGTGTACGTAGAAGAAAAGTACGATTTTGCAAAGCTATCTCCACTTCTTCGCTCTTACGCGTAACGAGACTCGCGTTTATGCATCACTTGTTCATAGTGGGAAAGAAGTTCGGTGAATATGCTGTTCCAGTCTTTCGTTTCTGCGTATTCCCGAGCGGCTTTCCCCATTTGTTTTCGTTTTTCTTCATTTTTTAACATATATTCAATTGCTGCTCGCCAAGTGTTTAAATCATGAGGAGGGCATAATAAACCTGTTTGTTGCTCTTTCACAATTGTTGTTACGCCACCACGATTTGCGCAAACAACAGGAGTTCCTGATGCGAATGATTCTAATACGACATTGCCAAACGTTTCTGTTGGCGATGGAAATGCAAATACGTCCGCTGCTGCATATGCTTCAGCGAGTGCATCGCCCCTTAAAAACCCTGTAAACGTCACATTACTTGGAGCTATTTGTTGTAATTGCGCTTTTAACGGGCCGTCTCCAACGATCATCCAACGAATAGAAGAAGGCATTTGTTTGGCGAGTTGGATGAGTAAATCGACATTTTTTTCCCGCGCTAACCGACCGACATATAAAACGATATACGGTTCAGTAATGCCATATGCCTGTCGGAATGATCGGTTGTCTTCTTTCGGATAAAATATTGTACAATCAACGCCGCGCGACCAAATGTGTAAGTTTGTAAAGCCGCGCTGTTGCAATTCGTTGAGCGTTTCTTCAGAAGGGACGAAAATTTTTTCGGCAGAACGATGAAACCAATGCATATAACGCCAAAGCCACGGTGATAAAAAATCGAGGTTGTAGTAGTGTAAGTATTGATCAAAATGGGTATGATAAGAAGCGACAAAGGGGATATTCATTTTTTTGGCATAATGCAAACCGCACAGACCGATGTTAAATGGAGTAGCAATATGGATGAGCGTCGGTTGAAATTGCTCTAGCTGCTCTCTTATAGTCATCGTGTTTGGGATTGCCAAACGACATTCGGGATAAAGAAAAAAACGAAAGCTTTTGAAGTGATAAATACAATTTGTCGAAACATCTTCTGTCCGCGTTTCCGGAGCGAAAACGCGGTACGCAACTTGGTGACTTTCTAAAAAATCGACCCATCTTTTTAATGTGTGGGCTACCCCGTTTACTTCAGGGGCAAACGTGTCGGTGAATAAAGCAATTTTCATGCCCATTCCTCCCTTATAAAATGACAGAAAATGAAGCGACGCCAAACAACGTACCGAGCATACAACCGGCAAGCACATCAGACGGATAATGGAGCCCTAAATAAATGCGTGAAACAGCGACACTACATGCGATTGGCAACAGCCAAATCATTAATGGTGGAGCGTATAATAAAAATGGAATAACGACAGAGAATGTGGCCGTCGTATGTCCTGATGGAAATGAATGGTCAGTTAATGGGTTTTTTGTTACCTTCGTGTTATGCAGTGAAATATACGGTCGTTTGCGAGGATACATTTTTTTCATTATTGCGACAGGAATATGGCTAAGTGCTAAGGCGATCGCACTTGCGATAGCAGTATCGCGCCATTCATCATGCAATAACCAAATGGCTAGCATAACGGCTGTAATGGAAAATGTTGCCCCTCCAATGTGTGTAATCGAACGAAAATAGGCGTTTAGCCATTTCTGATCAAAATAACGATTAATGTTGTAAAATAACTTGCATTCCCATTCGTACCATTTTCGTAACATAAGCAAATCCCCCTGACTTTATGATAAAATACATATGTTAAGTAAATAATAAAACAATGTAAAAATACCACGCTTATTTGTCGCGTGGTTTGTTTACTTGAAGTGATTTATAATATTGACCTTTTTCTACGTATTCTCGGCGAATGCGTGCCATTTCACGCTCATCTTCTTCAGTTAGTTCACGGATCACTTTCGCTGGGCGTCCGAATGCAAGTGTGCGGGGAGGGATTTTTTTCCCTTGAGGCACGAGGCTGCCAGCACCGATAAATGCACCTTCACCAATTTCAGCACCGTCTAAAACGATAGAACCCATGCCGACGAGAGCGCCTTTTCTGATGATGGCACTATGTAAAATGACTTGATGTCCAACGGTGACATCATCTTCAATGATGAGTGGGTTGTTTGGACTTTGATGAAGGACAGCGTTGTCTTGAATGTTTACACGGTTGCCGATGATTGTCGGTGCGACATCTCCGCGAATGACCGTGTTAAACCAAACGCTCGTTTCCTCTCCAATCGTTACATCGCCTGTAATTGTGACATAATCTGCGATAAAGGCGGAAGGTGCAATGTTTGGTGTATGTTCTTTATACGGATAAATCATTTCACTCGTCCCTTTCGTTTCGATTTGTTATATTTAGTGTACAAATTTTTCGGCTATTCGTAAATATAAAGGGGGGCAGTATATGTGGAAATGGGAAGGAGAAAACGCTAAGGGAACGATCGTGATCGTTCACGGTGCAGCTGAGCATCACGGTCGGTATAAATGGTTGATTGAAATGTTTCGCATGCACGGTTTTCACGTTGTTGCAGGAGATTTACCGGGGCAAGGAACGACATCACGCAGTCGAAGAGGACATATCGATTCATTTGACGAATATATTGAAGCAGTCGCAAGTTGGGTTCATGAAGCAAGCGTGTATGAACAGCCTATTTTTTTACTCGGTCACAGCATGGGTGGGCTCGTTGTTATTCGCACATTGCAAGAAAAGCGTCTTCCTGTGCGAGGTGTCATTTTATCTTCCCCATGTTTAGGACTCGTTCATTATCCATCCAAAGCACTTGAAGTCGCCTCGCGCATTTTAAATATTATTCATCCGAAAAAGCGTTTTCCATCAGGGTTAACGGTAGAGATGGCGACCCGAAATGAAGAAGTGCGCGAGATGGATAAAAATGATTCATTATATGTGACGAAAGTGTCTGTTCGTTGGTATCGTGAGCTAGTAAAAGCCATTCGCATTGCTCACGAGAAAATTGCGGATTTACCAGACGTTCCGATGCTTGTCATGCAAGCAGGAGATGATAAAATTGTCGATAAAAGTGCAGTGAAATCATGGTTTGATCAGCTGACGGTAAGCGAAAAAGTGTATAAAGAATGGCCAAAGCTATATCACGAAATTTTTAACGAACTTGAACGTGAACAAGTATTTTTATATGCCCATACGTTTTTAGCTTTGCAACTGCAAAGGGGTGAACTCATTGAACGTTCCGACAAATCCGTTTAGTCTCATGCGAGCTGTATATCGTCGCGTTTTTCCGCTTGTTCACCGCGAATTAGCTGTTTGGAAGAAAAGGGCAGAAGCTATTCCGGATGAAGAATTGCGCAAACAAGCGTTAGCGAGCATCGCAACAAAAACGTTTCATTGTGAGGGAGGCGCCATTTTATCTTTACTTGCAGGAAAAGAAATGGAGCGATGCATTCGTTTTATCGTTGCTTATCAAACGATTAGTGATTATTTAGATAATTTATGCGATCGCAGCACGTCGCTTGACCCGACTGACTTTCGTGCGTTGCACGATTCGATGATCCATGCGTTAACTATCGGGGCAAAAAAAGAGGCGTATTATCGTTATCGTGCCGAACAAGAGGACGGTGGCTATTTGCATGCTCTTGTCGATACGTGCCAAGAAATGTTGCAAGAAGTGAAACATTATGACGTCATTGCTCCATTTTTACATGAACTTGCATCATATTATTGTGACTTACAAGTACATAAACATGTAAAAAAGGAAGAGCGCATTCCCCGCTTGAAACAATGGTTCGCTAAACATGAAGCATCGTTGCCAAAAATGGAGTGGTACGAATTTTCCGCTTGTTCTGGTTCGACGCTCGGTATTTTTTGTCTAGTTGCTTACGCTTATACCGACTCGTTTGATATTCGCCTTGCTGAACGGGTACGGGATAGCTATTTCCCATATGTACAAGGATTGCATATTTTGCTTGATTACTTCATTGATCAAGAAGAAGATCGACAAGGTGGAGATTTAAACTTTTGTTTTTATTATCCAAATGAGGAGACGTTATTTGCTCGTTTATGCCACTTCGTTGAAGAAGCAGAACGTCATATTGCACAGTTGCCACATCGTGAATTTCATCGCTTTATTCATCGTGGTTTGCTCGGATTATATTTATCAGATGAAAAAGTGCATGAACAAGAAACGATTCGTCAGTTGGCGAAACAATTGTTGCGCGCTGGTGGCATGACATCTCACTTCTTTTATTGGAACGGCAGAATGTATCGAAAATGGCAAAAATGGATGTATGTATGAGAAAATCGCTGTATAATGAAAGAAAAGAAAAGAGGGATGATCATGTCGTTTCCTCGCTTTTCGCATGTGACGTATGAACAATATTTAATGATGCGCCAAAATAGTGATGAAAGGTTAGAATACATTAATGGTATTGTTTATATGACTCCTTCGCCTAGCATTCAGCATCAACTTGTATCGAGCAATCTTCATACGATATTTGGGAATTATTTAAAAAGAAAGACATGTAAAGTATTTGCGGCTCCAACAGATATTGAATTAGTGAGTGAGAAATGTTCTGAGCGAAAACTTGTCATTCCTGATTTAAGCATTATTTGTGATCCATCAGGATTTACAGACACAAAATATGTTGGTGTTCCAACGTTAATTGTTGAAATATTGAGCCCTTCCAATCAAGCGCATGATTTAGTAACGAAATTTAATTTATATATGGAATATGGTGTAAAAGAATATTGGATCGTTAATCCGATGAAACAAGCAGTTACCGTTTATGCATTAAATGAAGACGGGTTGTACGAGCAGGCAGATATTAAGGTGAGCATAGGGATTGTTCAATCTGTTTACTTTTCGGATTTGTTTGTTGATTTAGAAGAAATATTTCACTAACTAAACAAAAGTAGCGATAGGGAGAACTGATCGCTACTTTTTTATCTCTTCTCAATCGCGACGATAAACGGTGGGTGGTTGATTTGATTGATAAATTCGTATCGCATGACGTGTGCGCGTTGTTGATCGATTGCTGAGACGTATTGCAACAGGGCATCCCGTTCGATCGCTCCTTCAGGATGACCGTGGTAAATCACGAGTACAATCATTCCTTCAGGAGCCATGATGTCGAGCAACTGTTCAATGGCAGCAATCGTTGAGTTTGGCTTTGTGACAATTTGTTTATCTCCCCCGGGCAAATAACCGAGATTAAACATTGCCCCGGTGATGCGTCCTTTATATTCAAAAGGAATATGGGTATAAAGTTCCGCGTGGCTTGCTTGCACAAGCGTGACGCGTGTTTCTATATGATGTTCCCGCAATCGTTTTGTCGTATTTTCAATTGCTTGTGCTTGAATGTCGAACCCGAACACATGTCCAGACGGTCCGACACGTTCAGCTAAATAAAGCGTATCATGACCGTTACCAACCGTTGCATCGACGACAATATCGCCCTCTTTGACCGCTAAATCGATGAGCGAGCGGGCAAACGGCAAAATGCGCATTAGTTTCATCATCTTTCTTCCTTTCGCACATATTTTTTTCCTTGATAACTATTACGTCGCTCTAGTTCAGCATCGATAGCGTTTAACACTTCCCATTTGTTGACGCTCCACATCGGACCGATCATTAAATCGATTGGACCATCTCCTGTAATGCGATGAACGATCATTTCTGGCGGCAACACTTCTAACTGATCGCAAACGAGTTGAACATACTCATCGAACGTTAAAAAGCGAAGCATTCCTTTTTCATATTGTTTTACCATTGGTGTTCCTTTTAACAAATGAAGCAAATGTATTTTAATACCTTGCACATCTAAATGCGCGACCGCCTTTGCTGTTTCCATCATCATGTCGTACGTTTCAAGCGGCAATCCGTTAATAATATGAGCACAAACACGAATGCCGTGTTTGCGTAGCTTTTGTACCCCTTCTACATAACATGAAAAGTCATGTGCGCGGTTAATTAAAGCAGCTGTTTGTTCATGAACAGTTTGCAAGCCAAGCTCGACCCATAAATACGTTCGCTCATTCAATTCGGCTAAATAGTCAACGACATCATCCGGCAAACAGTCAGGTCGTGTCGCGATTGATAAACCGACGACCCCTTCTAAATGTAATACGGTTTCGTATTTTTCACGCAATACGTCAACAGGAGCGTGCGTATTTGTGAACGCTTGAAAATAGGCAATGTATTTGCCATCTCTCCATTTCGTATGCATTTTTTCTTTAATCGTATGAAATTGTGTCACTAAATCGTCCGTTCGTCTACCTGCAAAATCACCAGAACCCGCAGCGCTACAAAATGTGCAACCGCCGTATGCGACCGTGCCGTCGCGATTTGGACAGTCAAATCCTGCATCAAGCGACACTTTAAACACTTTTTCACCAAACGTTTGGCGTAAATGATAATTCCATGTGTGGTACCGTTTATTGTCGTTTGTATATGGAAAAGGATTCATATTTATCACCTCGCATCATTTTAGCATTGTAGCACGTTTCAAGCGTGAAACTCAATGGTGCTGTGATAAATGACAAGAAAATGTACAAACTATAAAGCGATAGAGAAGAAAGGAAGGGATGCGTATGGCAACAAGACAGTCGATGGATGAATTTTTGCAGCATTGTGAAGATGTGCTTCGCTACGCGAAAGAGCAATATACGGAAGCGAGCAAGCTTGAACATTATAACGATACAGAATATGTAAAAGCACAGCAAATGCTTGAACATGCGGTGACCGATTTGGCGCATTTTTCGTTAAGTTGTAACGCCCAACAGCGCGAACAATTACATCGCATGCGCCTGCAACTTGAACAATTACAAAACGATATGATTTTACTTCGTCACTAGGAGGAAAACGATGAAAAAACGTTCGAAACAAAACAATCCAGAACAAAAAACGTTGCATGCGAAAGATTTCGGTGATCCGGTAAAAGAAGTGAAACAAAGGAATGCGAAAAAGGGTCAAGAAGCGAAAGCAGAATATCACAATGAAACATAACAAATCCACTCGGAACATTTCCGAGTGGATTTTATTTGACTAACTTTATCTAATTTGATAAAAATCTAATTAGATAATTATCGAATTTGGGAGGTCTTATGCAGTTAAATCGGCTAGTTATCTTTTTCAAAACAATTGGTGATCCAACGCGTTTACGTATTATTAAGCTTCTTTCTGAAGGACCATTGCATGGCCAAGCGATCGCTGGGAAGCTAGGGCTTACACCGCCGACGATTACGCATCATTTGCATAAATTGCGAGATGTCAATGTGGTATATGAACGACGTGAAGGCAACATAATTTATTTTTATTTAAATCAATCTGTTGTTCGACATTACGCATCTGCTTTAATGGATTTATCGACAGGTGAAGAGGTGAAAAAAGATATGAAAGACGTGATGGCGGAAAGACAAAAAGTAATCGATAATTTCTTTACAAGCGATGGACGGCTAAAACATATTCCTGCACAACGGAAAAAGAAGTTGATCGTGTTTGAGCATATGCTTAAAGGACTACAAAAAGGAAGAAAGTATGAAGAGAAAGAACTAAATGAGTATATTAAAAAGTTTCACGATGATTACGCTACAATTCGTCAAGAGTTTATCATTAACAACTACATGTACCGTGAAAACGGCATATATGAATTAAATCCTGAAGAAATGTGGGCGAAGATCGAGTGATAGTTTGTAGAATAAACATTTTTGTAGAGCAGCTCAGTCAAGCGAATGTTTCTTTATTTCACATCATATACGTGTCGTGCATATGATTGAGCAGCCATACTTGGTATGAGTAAAATGTTTGTGGGAGAAAAAAAGACAGGTTCCTGATTTGGTATAATCAGGAACCTGTCCGATATGTAAGCAAAATAGATGAAAAATGGGCTCTCCTCCTGTAAGGCAGTAAGTGCGAAAAAATAACCAAAGAAAGGAGTGGAGCCCATGCAGGATTATATCACAGATGGAGTCACATGGAAAGACATTGAACAGTTATTGTTTCGGCATATGCAAAAAGAATATGGTCAACTGCTTCAACAGGTGTTGGAGGACATCGATCACACATTAGCGGAAAAACGAGATAAAAAACGATACGCGCTCAAAGATAAGCGGGTGATATGGATGTAGACGATGTTTGGGGAATTGGAAGTCAAGCGGAACTATTACTTCGATCGGGAAAAACAGGGGTATGTCTGTTTGTTGGATGCTTTTCTTCAGTTTGATGGGGCACATGGAGTCAGTCCGTTGTTAGAAGAAACAGCGATTCATCTGGCAGTGACAGGTTCATCGTATCGACAAGCTGCCCAGTCCTTAGAGAAACTGGTGGGATATGCGTGCATGAGCCACGAAACGATTCGTCAGTTGATTGTCGAGGCTGAAGTCGTTGGACACCGCAAGATGGAGAAAAAAGGTCGGGTGTTTTTCATTGAAGCGGACGGGTTGTACGTCAAACGGCAACGAAGCCGCATGAAAGGAAAAGAAGAGAAAATTGTGACGATTCACCAGGGATGGGAGAAAAACGGCAAACGAGTTTCTTTGGTGAACCGACGCTACTATGTTCATCAAACGAATGAGCCAATCTGGGAAGCCATCGAGAGCTTCTTAGTGAAAGAATATGGGTATGATCCACTAGAAGATTGGGTCGTCATCAATGGAGATGGTGCCCCATGGATCACGGGTTGTCGTGAATATTTCGGAGATAGAGGGTACTTTCAGCTCGATCAGTTCCATGTAGCGAGAGAGATTCGGCAATTGTTCCGAGGTCATGCGAGATATCGGGCGATTCGAAAAACATTCGCGTCATGGGATGAAGAGGGGGTGTTACGAGAACTCACAAGTGCCATCGGTACGCTAGAACATGGGGAGAAGGAAAAGCAACTCGAGGCGCTTGTTCGTCGAATCGAGGAGATGCCAGGATGTTTGCGTGACTATCGCATATGGCTGAAGGAAAAAGGGATCGACACGACAAACATGAGAGCGATGGGGAGTGCGGAAGGAACGATGCATGTGTTTGCGAAACGAAGTAAAAACGGTCGAAGCTGGAGGGATGCAGGAATTGAAGCGATGTTGCGAGCGATCGTCGCGATAAAAGATACGTTACTCATTCGGACACGCCGTGGGGTGATGTATGGCGTGGAAGAACGAGAAGAAACGAAACGAGAAACGATCGTGAGAAAGGCACTGAAGCGCGTGCAAACGCAAATGGCAGAAGTGGTACGACATCATATCTCATACCTTTGCAATCTTCAGGGGCACCGATTTACGAGGTATTGCAAGCATTGAAAGGTTTTTAAAAACACAGATATAGGCACATACCTACAGGATAAGAGTAGATAAAAGCGCTTACATGAAACAAGTCCATAAAACCATATATAACCAAAAAAATCGGTCGAGAAAAAAATCTCCCACAAAGTCTTGACTCAAACCCATACTTAAATACACTTGCAACGAGGGTGTAAATTTTTTAAAATAATGTGTATAATGAAATAATGGAAATGACGGTGAAAAGGAGTAGTAGTAAACAAATGGTCGGCAGAGAGTTGACGGGTGGTGCGAGTCAACCGAAGTTTGTTTACGAACTCGCCTTGGAGTCGCGTATGCGAATGAAGTAGCGTGCGTCGTGAATCTGCGTTAATGATGAAAGTGAGCGTACGATTCGTGCGCTAACAAGGGTGGTACCGCGGGAGAATCCTCTCGTCCCTTTTTGGGATGGGAGGTTTTTTGTTTTTCATTTTTGTTAAAAATGGATCAAAAGGAGGTTTGTCACGTGAGTTTTAATCATCGTGAAATCGAGAAAAAATGGCAAAAGTATTGGGAAGAAAATAAAACGTTTCAAACGACAGAAGATGACGGAAAGCGAAAGTTTTATGCGCTCGACATGTTCCCGTATCCATCAGGGGCAGGTTTGCATGTTGGTCACCCAGAAGGATATACAGCAACGGACATTTTAGCGCGCATGAAGCGCATGCAAGGATATAACGTGTTGCATCCAATGGGGTGGGATGCGTTCGGATTGCCAGCTGAGCAGTATGCGCTTGATACCGGAAATGATCCAGCGGAATTTACGGAAAAAAATATTAACAACTTCCGCCGTCAAATTAAATCGCTCGGTTTTTCATATGACTGGGATCGAGAAGTGAACACGACCGATCCGAACTATTACAAATGGACACAATGGATTTTCTTAAAGCTATATGAAAAAGGATTAGCGTATATGGATGAAGTGCCGGTCAATTGGTGCCCAGCATTAGGAACGGTATTAGCGAATGAAGAAGTGATCGATGGAAAAAGCGAGCGCGGGGGACATCCAGTCATTCGTAAGCCGATGAAACAATGGATGCTTCGCATTACGGCATATGCGGACCGTTTACTTGAAGATTTAGAAGAATTAGACTGGCCTGAAAGTATAAAAGAAATGCAACGCAACTGGATTGGTCGTTCAGAAGGAGCAAATATTCATTTTCAAGTCGATGGACACGATGAAACGTTTACGGTGTTTACAACGCGTCCAGATACGTTATTTGGTGCAACTTATGCCGTGCTTGCCCCTGAACATCCGCTCGTTGAAAAAATTACAACACCTGAGCAAAAAGAAGCGGTTGAAGCTTATTTAAAACAAATTCAAAGCAAAAGCGATCTTGAGCGCACCGATTTAGCGAAAGAAAAAACAGGTGTATTTACCGGAGCATATGCGATCAATCCGGCTAATGGTGAAAAATTGCCAATTTGGATCGCAGATTACGTGTTAATGGGCTACGGTACAGGCGCCATTATGGCAGTGCCAGCGCATGATGAACGCGATTATGAATTTGCGAAAAAATTCAATTTGCCAATTAAAGAAGTCGTTGCCGGTGGTGATATTTCAAAAGAAGCATACACAGGCGACGGGGAACATGTGAACTCTGATTTCTTAAACGGTTTAAATAAAGAAGAAGCAACGAAAAAAATGATCGAATGGCTAGAGGCCAATGGAAAAGGTGAGAAAAAAGTTTCGTATCGCCTTCGCGATTGGCTATTTAGCCGCCAACGTTATTGGGGCGAACCGATTCCAATTATCCATTGGGAAGACGGTACGATGACGCCAGTGCCAGAAGAACAATTGCCGCTCGTATTGCCAAAGACAGATGAAATTAAACCGTCGGGCACAGGAGAGTCTCCACTAGCAAACATTGAAGAATGGGTGAACGTTGTTGACCCGAAAACAGGCAAAAAAGGTCGCCGTGAAACGAATACGATGCCACAGTGGGCAGGAAGTTGCTGGTATTATTTACGTTACATTGATCCGCATAACGATAAACAATTAGCTGACCCTAAAAAATTAGAAAAATGGTTGCCTGTCGACATTTATATTGGCGGGGCAGAACATGCCGTATTACACTTACTATACGCGCGTTTTTGGCATAAGTTTTTATACGATATTGGTGTTGTACCAACAAAAGAACCGTTCCAAAAACTATTTAACCAAGGGATGATTCTTGGAGAAAATAATGAGAAAATGAGCAAATCAAAAGGAAATGTCGTCAATCCAGACGATATTGTTGAAAGTCATGGTGCAGACACGTTGCGTTTGTACGAGATGTTTATGGGTCCTTTAGAAGCATCGATTGCATGGTCGACAAAAGGACTTGACGGTGCACGTCGCTTTTTAGATCGCGTATGGCGTCTGTTCGTTGAAGAAAACGGCGAATTAAATCCAAAAATCGTTGATAACCCAGAAACAGATACGCTTGAGCGTGTATATCACCAAACGGTGAAAAAAGTAACCGAAGATTACGAAGCGCTTCGCTTCAATACAGCGATTTCGCAATTAATGGTGTTTATTAATGAAGCATATAAAGCGCCTGTATTGCCAAAAGTGTATATGGAAGGATTTATAAAGCTATTGTCGCCAGTTTGCCCACATATTGCTGAAGAGCTATGGGAAAAGCTTGGACATAACAATACGATCGCATATGAAGCTTGGCCAGCATACGATGAAGCAAAATTAGTCGAAGATGAAGTCGAAATCGTCATTCAAGTGAACGGAAAAGTGCGTGCGAAATTGCATGTGCCAGCTGATGCAACGAAAGAACAACTTGAGCAATTGGCGATGGAAGACGAAAAAATTAAGGAACAAATTGAAGGAAAAACGGTGCGTAAAGTGATCGCTGTGCCAGGCAAATTAGTCAACATTGTTGCAAATTAATCGTGAACGAAGCCTCTCACATATACGGTGAGGGGCTTTCGTTAAAAGAAAGGGAGAGATCGATGAAAGAAATGACAGCAGTACAGCTAAAACAAATGATACAAGCAGGTGAGCATGTTCACGTCATTGATGTACGCGAAGATGAAGAAGTCGCCTTCGGAATGATTCCATCAGCGATACATATAAAAATGGGGGATATTCCAGAAAGAATGAACGAGCTAGACAAAAATGAAACGTATATCATTATTTGTCGTTCTGGTGTTCGTAGTGAGCATGTGTGTCGTTATTTAGAGGCGCATGGGTATGATTTTTGTAACGTCATTGATGGCATGCTTGGCTGGGATGGAGAACTTGTATAATGGAAGAAGCCAATAAGATCGCTTGATCGACGATCTTATTGGTTTGCATAAATGGCAGCATGCATGCCGGCAAGCCGACCGGTCACAAGGGCAGCGGTAATATTATAGCCGCCCGTATAACCATGAATGTCTAAAATTTCTCCGCAAAAATAAAGACCTTTCATCAGTTTAGATGCCATTTCTTTTGGATGAACTTCTTTGACGGATACTCCTCCACCTGTGACGAACGCTTTTTCAAGTGGCAACGTGCCATGTACGGAAAAAGAAAATTTTTTAAATAAGGCAACAAACGCCCTCACTTTGTCATGGCTTAACGTGCTTGCAACCGTATGTGGATCAATGGTTGCTTGCTCGAGTAAAAACAATACGTATCGCTCTGGGAGGGAAAGCGTCGCCTTAACAATGGTTTTTATCGTTTTTTTCGGCTCTTCTTTCATGGCGCGCACAATACGTTGAAATAATGTCTCTTCTTTTTCATCTGGCAACGCATCAATCACCATGGTCACAGAAGATTGTTTTTTTAACTGTTTCACAACAAATTGGCTACATCGTAAGGCAGCAGGTCCTGAAATACCGAAATGCGTAAAAATCATATCCATTCGGTGTGTGACGGTTGGTTTTCCTTTTTCGTTGAATACGCTTAATGCAACATTACGCAATGATAGTCCTTGTAACGTTCGCTTTTGAATAAATGGTTCATGTGAAATAATCGGCACTTCCGTTGGAAATAGCTCTGTAATTGTATGTCCCGCTTTTTCTGCCCATGCGTAACCGTCGCCTGTCGAACCGGTATGTGGCACAGATTTGCCACCAACGGCAACGACAACCGCTTTTGCTCGAATCATTTCCCCAGTTTGCAACGTCACTCCATATACGGATCCATCTTTATATTCAATGTCTTTTACGGGGGTATGAACGCGAATGTCAACGCGCAATCGTTTTAACTCGCGAAGAAGGGCTTGTACGACAGATTGCGCACTATCGCTCACCGGGAACATACGACCGTGGTCTTCTTCTTTTAACGGAACACCGAGTCGTTCAAAGAAACGAATAATATCTTCATTATTAAACATTGAAAATGCGCCATATAAAAAACGACCGTTCCCTGGAATATGTTGAATGAGTTCATCAATCGGCTTTCGATTCGTCACATTGCAACGCCCACCGCCCGAAATGGCCAATTTTCGTCCGAGTTTGTCCCCTTTATCAATAAGGAGGACACGTCCGCCTTGTTCTCCAGCAGCGATGGCTGCCATTAATCCTGACGGTCCTCCACCGATGACTACAACATCATATACCATCACTTTCACGTCCTTTCTGTTATGATTATAATGATTTTATGTAAAAGAAAAAAGTGTGCTAAAATAAGTGAAGCAATGAATCCGTTAAGGAAGGGATAACATGTCATCATCAAAGTTATTGCGAGGAACATTTATTTTAACGGGGGGCGTGTTTTTGTCGCGCATATTAGGGCTTATATACGTTTTCCCGTTTTACCAACTTGTTGGTAAACAAGGGGGAGCCCTTTATTCGTATGGATACGTTCCGTATACGTTATTTATTAGCATCGCGACGATGGGGGTGCCGCTTGCGGTATCCAAGTTTGTGTCGAAATACAATGCGCTTGGGGAATATGCTGTTGGGCGAAAATTGTTTCGTTCAGGGATGATGTTAATGGCGATCACTGGTTTTTTTGCTTGGCTCATTTTATATATGAGTGCGCCGCTGTTAGCTCCGTTTGTCGTGAATGATGATGGCCATGGCAACTCGATTGCTGACGTCACTTCTGTCATTCGTGCAGTCAGTTTCGCTTTATTGCTTGTGCCGATGATGAGTTTAATTCGCGGTTTTTTTCAAGGACATGAATCAATGGGGCCGACAGCGTTGTCCCAAGTTATCGAACAACTTGTCCGCATCGTCTTTTTGCTTGCAGGTAGCTATATTGTTTTACGCATTTTCGACGGTTCACTTGTGACTGCCATTCAAGTGGCAACGTTTGCTGCCTTTATTGGCGCTGTCGGTGGACTAGCTGTTTTATTCATATACTGGTTTAAGCGAAAATCGTTTTTAGATGAACTATTAAAGCAAGATCGTGGCACGATCCATATGTCGTTAAAACATATGTATAAAGAACTGATCGCCTATGCAGCTCCGTTTGCTTTTGTTGGTTTGGCGATGCCGTTATATCAGCTTATTGATCAATTTACATTTAACAAGGCGATGGCAAGTATCGGTCTCGCTGCGATTTCTGAGGACGCATACGGCATTTTTAATGTATGGGCACAAAAGTTAGTCATCATTCCCGTAACACTTGCTACATCGTTTAGTTTAACGCTAATTCCAACGATTACGAAAGCATATGTACAAGGGGAAAGCAAGCAGTTACGAAAGTATTTAAACGATACGTTTCAAGTCGTCATGTTTATTACACTGCCTGCTGTTATCGGCATGGCGCTTTTATCTGAATACGTATACGCAGCTTTTTACAGCTATGACCCCCTCGGAACAGAAGTGTTACGAGCATATGCGCCAACGGCCATTTTCTTTGCTTTATTTTCTGTGACAGCTGCTATTTTGCAAGGGATTAATAAACAAAAATTTACTGTGATCAGTTTAACGATCGGGCTGTTGTTTAAATTATTTTTTAACTACATATTTATCGTCTCGTTTGAAACGATGGGAGCCATTTTAGCGACGACAATCGGATATGCATTGTCAGTTGGGTTAAACTTATGGGTCATCCAACGTTATACAAATTATCGTTATCATTTTGTCGCCAAGCGTATATTGTTTATGGGGATTTTGACGGCGATTATGTGCGCTGCTGTTTGGCCAAGTGCAAAGCTGATGGATCGTCTTCTTCATTACAATGGAAGCATGATTCAATCAGTGATCATTGTTGCATTTGGTGGACTCATTGGGGCGGCTGTTTATTTTTATTTAAGTGAACGGTCGAACTTGTTATATGCTTTATTTGGAAACCGTTTTTCATTTTTACGGAAAAAAGAAAAGAAGGCTGTGTCATAGCCTTCTTCTTTCTATCTAGAAGTCGCTGCTAAATGGAAATCCGAGTTGGCGCTCAACGCGTTGGAGACGTCGATTTAAATTGTTAATTTGTTGTTGTTGGCGCTCTGTTATGCGCTCAAGGCGATCGATTCGACGCTCAAGTGAGCCGCTTGGAAAACCTGGTGTTCCTGGAAAACCTGGTGTTCCTGGAAATCCACTTGGAACCCCTGGCATGAACGGGGTGCCCCCGTAATAAGGCATGCCTGGCATTTGTTGCTGTTGTTGGCGTTCATCCATTTGGAAAACTCCTTTCGCTTTAATTGTTACGTAGGCAGTATATGTGACAGTAGACATCGGTGTATGGACGAACGCCTAAAAATGAAAAACATTTGGAGGGATTGTAGTGCTACGAATTGATAAATTATTAGCTAACATGGGATATGGAACGAGAAAAGAAGTAAAAAAGCTGTTGAAAGCAGGCGTAGTTAAAGTCGATGGAACGATCGTTAAAGATGCAAAAATACATGTCGATCCAAAAGCGCAGGTTGTTACTGTATGGGAAGAAGAAGTGGAGTATAAACCGTTTATTTACTTAATGATGAACAAGCCAAAAGGAGTCATTTCAGCAACGGAAGATGCGGTGGAAGAAACGGTTGTTGATTTGTTAGAAGAGGAAGATCAGATTTTTGATCCATTCCCGGTCGGACGACTTGATAAAGATACGGAAGGGTTATTGTTGTTAACAAACGATGGACAACTTGCCCATCAGTTGTTGTCACCAAAAAAACATGTCCCGAAAACATATGAAGCGATTATTGATGGGGAAGTCACGGAAGCGGATGTTGCTGCATTTCAGCGCGGTGTTGTGCTTGATGATGGATATGAAACGAAACCAGCAGAACTTGTCATTATCCGTTCCGGTTTGCGCTCGGATGTTCAGGTTACGATTACAGAGGGGAAGTTTCATCAAATTAAACGAATGTTTCAAGCGATCGGTAAACGTGTTGTTTATTTAAAACGTATTCAAATGGGACCCATCCCGCTTGATGAAACGTTAGAACCGGGAGAGTACCGTGAATTGACAGATGAAGAAATTGCTTTATTAAAGGGAGAGGACAAAAAATAGGAACCTGCATCGCTCAGGTTCCGTCTATATACATTTCATTATGACGACATCTTCACTCTTTTTTTAGTTGTTGTCCATTTACCTTTGCTAGGGCTGTGAATTAAGTCGTTGTATGCTAACACGTTTAAATCCCGCTGAATCGTTCGTGGAGTAATACCAAATTCGTCCACGAGCTCTTGCGTTGTCACTGTTCCTCTCTCATTAATGAACATGTAGACGGACTTAATACGGGTTAGCATGCGATCGGTAGATGGTTTCAAATGATCACTCCCTATCGTCACATCATTCGCATGGTACAACAAAGATGAAAAACTAGATGTCTCACTATTTATTTTACACGAAAGCATAAGAAAAATGCTATAAATTTGCTGAATTTTACACAATATTTACACAATTAATACCATATTTTTCTTAAGGAAAGGTGAAAGTGACGATGAATATGAACTGGATGGAAGAAGTAAAAAAGCGAGAAAAAGCCCTTTTGCAAGATTTACAAACATTTTTGCGCATTCCAAGCGTACGTAATGAACAAACAGCCACGAAAGAAGCACCGCTAGGAAAAGAAGTGTATGAAGCGCTTTGTTACATGCTAAAACGCGGGGAAGAAGAAGGGTTTGTTGTGAAAAATGTTGACGGATTAGCCGGACACATTGAAATGGGTGACGGAGAAGAAATTGTTGGGGTTTTATGTCATGTTGATGTTGTTCCCGCTGGTGACGGTTGGACGTTTGATCCGTTTGGGGCAACGATTGTCGATGGGAAAATTTATGCACGTGGTGCTTTAGATGATAAAGGTCCGACGATTGCCGCATTTTATGCGATGAAAATTGTGAAAGAGCTAGGACTAACACTATCTAAGCGCGTACGCATGATTATTGGAACAGATGAGGAAAGCGATTGGCAATGTGTTGAACGATATTTTCAAACGGAGTCCATGCCGACGCTTGGCTTTGCCCCAGATGCTGACTTTCCGATTATTTACGCTGAAAAAGGGATTGCCGACTTTGATCTTATTCAACAGCCAATGAATAAGCAAGCACATGATTGTGTTCTTCTTTCGTTTCAAGCTGGCCGTCGATACAATATGGTTCCAGATTTTGCGGAAGCTATTTTGCAAAACGGAAACGACATAAAAGATCGTTTTCTCGCATTTTTACGTTCGCATACGCTTGAAGGTGAGGCATATGTAGATGGCGACACGGTGAAGCTATATCTTCAAGGTGTTTCTGCTCACGGCATGGAACCGAACAACGGAGTGAATGCGGGGCTATGGCTTGTAAAATTTTTGGCGAATGAAGCACTTGATCCACAAGCAAATGAATTTGTCCGTTTTGTTTCTCAATACTTTTATGGAGATACGCGCGGACAGCACTTAGGGATTGCACATACAAATGAGGAACTAGGTGATTTGACGATCAACGTCGGTGTTCTTTCATATACAAGTGAACATGGGGGGAAGATCGGTATTAATTTGCGCTATCCTGTGACGAGCGACATTGCACATACGAAAGAGGCAATTGAGCGAGCAGCAAGCCGTCATCACTTTACGTTAACAAACTTTTCTCATTCTTCTCCACATTATGTCGCAAAAAACCATCCGCTCGTTCAAACGTTACAACGTGTTTATGAAGAACAAACGGGAGAACGTGCGTCGTTGCTTGCGATTGGCGGTGGGACATATGCGCGTTCTTTACAAGCGGGAGTGGCGTTTGGCCCGCTATTTCCGAATCGTCCAGATGTGGCACACCAAAAAGATGAGTACATGTTTATTGATGATTTAGTTAAAGCAACAGCTATTTACGCTCAAGCTATTTATGAGTTAGCAAAATGACAGTTTCCAAAAATATGTTATAATGAAAAGTGCCGTCGATCATGACGGTACTTTTCGTCATTTTATATCGATATGGGGGATTTTTGTGTATACACGTATTTTTCGCATGTTTTACTTTTTGCAGTTTTTTAGTTTCGGTTCGCTTTTTCCATTATTATCTGTGTACTTAAAAGATGAAGTCGGATTGTCGGGGACAGAAATCGGGATGATTATGTCGATTAGCCCGATCGTTATGATTTTCATCCAGCCAATTTGGGGAATGATAAGTGATTATACGCGTAAACCGGTTCAAGTGTTAATCGTATCTTTATTAGGAACAGCTTTTTTTGGCTTTATGTATTCGCTTGTTCACTCATATGTATGGTTGCTTGTGATTGCCGCATTACTTGCAGTTATGCAAAGTGGTATTGTTCCACTGTCTGACAGCATTACGCTTCATTATGTGCAAAAAGCGAATGAGCGGTATGGTTCGATTCGTTTGTGGGGAGCACTTGGATTTGCAGCTGCTGTTCCGATTGCAGGACAAGTCGCTCAGTTATTCCATCTTCATTTTATTTTTTACATTTTCGTTGCTTTGCTCATTATTTCGAGTGTACTAGCATGGAAGTTGCCAAGAGAGCAGTCAAGTGCAAAAGTGAACATTCGAGAAGGAATGAAAGCATTGATTCGTATTCCTAGGTTTCTTTTATTTTTGTTGACGACATTTCTCGTTTTCGGTCCGATTTATGCTAATAATTTTTATTTCGGTATTTTGATTACTGATTTAGGTGGAACGCTTGCAGGCGTAGGACTTGCCTTTTTATTAGCCGCAGGAAGTGAAGCACCATTTATGAAATTTGCTGACGGTGTCGTCCGAAAGTTCGGGATGATGAGTGTGTTATTAGTTGCGACAGCTTTGTCTTGTGCTCGGTGGACATTTTACTTTTTTGAACCACCGCTCGCTATTGTATATGCAACGACAATTGTACAAGGGGCGTCCGTCGGTTTGTTTATTCCAGCTGCTCTCCAATACGTTCGTGACATTACCCCCGCGCACGTGCGTACGACGGCCGTATCGCTTTATGCCACGGTTGGAAATGGGCTTGGGAGTTGGTTTTGTACGTTTGTAGGAGGGTATATTTTAGAGCGTTGGACGATTGAGCACGTATATTTATTTTTTGGATTGTTGACATTTGGGGGGATGGTCATTTTTGCTTGGCAGTCAAAAAAGACATTGCATAAAGTATCGGAAATTTGATAAAATTTAGAAAATTAAAAGGTGGGACGATAAATGCACTATTTTTTAGCAATTCCTTTGCCGAGCGAAGTGAAAAAGCGGCTACATCATTTTATGTCTCAATGGAAAGCGCCATTTCGTTTGTTCGTTCACGAAGAAGATTATCATATCACACTTGCGTTTTTAGGGAGGGCAACGGAAGAAGAGCGAAAACAAATTACAGAGCGTATGCCAAAAACGGTTCGAAAACATAAGGCATTTTCGTTGCAACTGAGTGAAGTTTATTCGTTTGGCTCGCGTATTTTATGGTATGGCGTAAAAGAAGAGCCTCGTTTGTTTTCCCTTCGTCAAGATGTGTATGATGTTTGCGAGAAGATTGGTTTTTCTCTTGATGCACGACCGTTTACACCACATATTACGCTTGCGAAAAAATGGAACGGATCGTTTCCGTTTTCACTTGAAACATATCCACGAAAAATGGAAGGAGAAGACGTTCGTTTTTTTGTGCATGACGTTGTGTTATATGGGACACATGTAAATGAAACACCGAAATATAAGCCGCTTATGCGCTTTCCTCTTTCATGATCTATAAGAGGGGGAGAAGAGATGGGGATTGTGATCATTCAAATAGGGGTATTGTATACGTTGTATGTTGTCGGTTCATTTATTCAGCAACTGCTACACATTCCTATCCCTGGAAGTATGATAGGGATGTTGTTGCTATTTTTATTGTTAATGACTGGAATAGTGAAGGAAGAGTGGATCTCTCGTGGTGCCAACATGCTTTTGTCTCATTTAACACTGTTGTTTATCCCGGCAACTGTTGGTGTCATGGATTATGTTGAACTTTTTTCAGGGAAAGGGATATGGTCCATTTTTGTTGTCATCGTGAGCACAATGATCGTCATGTTGTTTGCTGGTTTCATTGGTCAATGGGCACAAACACGTGAACAAAAGCGAGTGCATGAGGTGAAAGGGGCATGATTGGCGCTAGTATGCTTTTATGGACAATAGTTGTGTATATGGCGATGCGCAAATTGTATGCTCGCTTTTATTTTCCATTGCTTGTGCCAATTGCAACGAGCACAGTCGTTATTATCATCACATTATCGCTTTTTCATCTATCATATGAACAATATATGGTCGGAGGAAAATGGCTTGTTCATTTGCTAGGTCCCGCAGTTGTCGCGCTAGCTTTGCCGCTTTATCAACATCGTTATACGCTCAAAAAGTTTTTATGGCCGTTATTATGTAGCACATTTTTCGGTACGATTATTGGAATAGGAAGCGGTTTATTATTGGCACGTCTTTTTCATTTACCTGAACAAGTTGTTCGATCAATTATTCCGAAATCAGTCACTTCACCCGTTGCAATGGATATTGCAACGCTCATTGGCGGCATACCAACGCTTGCTGCTGTATATGTCATGGTTGCAGGAATTTTTGGCGCGATGTTTGGACCAACGATTTTTCAACGCTTACGCCTGAATACAGCTTTAGGGATCGGAAGCGGACTTGGGTCGGCTTCACATGGTATTGGTACTGCAAAAGCGCTTGAAATGGGTAAAAAAGAAGCAGCGATTAGCTCGGTAGCAATGACGTTAAGTGCGATTTTTGCTTCCCTTCTTTGCCCGTTGTTGCTTTTGTTGTAGAATGAAAGTAACAATAGATTGCTGGAGGTTAGGGCGTGGGACAGCTTATTAAGCTTCAAGATTATATTTCGCGCTACGAGCTAGATATTTATCATTATCCAAGCGAGTTCATTCGCTTAAAGAAGAAGCAATGGGAACGAATGAAGCATGCATGGGAGACGGGGCAACTTGCTTTAAGGGTAGAACCACATTCATATGAATCATGGAAATGGCTTGAGGAAGAGCCGTCTCTCTTTGATAAAATTAAGCAAATATGGACAAGAAAAAAAGTCAAAGATGTGACGGACGAAAATGAACGGCTGGAAGAAGAGGAAGACTTTATGTTTTCCATTACGTCCGAACCGAAAACGATTGAAGAGTTAAAAATATTATTTTTAGAAAAGCTGTTTCAACTGCAAATTCGTTGGGCGAGTTCAACGCTAACGGAAGAATCCATTATTGATCCGAAATATTATTATGATGTATATTTGAAATATTTTTTGCAACGTTTTCCTGATACGTACTTATGTATGTATAAACCTGTGTTTTTATTGAAAAAAGCTCCTGTCGAGCTAAATACGATTTTAATTAGCCCAACGACAACATGGTGCATTGCGTTTACGGAAGAACGAAAAAATAACATTATTGTTGGTTCAGCTGAACGGTTTTGGACGGAGATTTTTGATGATGCGGAGCGAAAAATCGTCAACCCGATGATTTCGCTTCACCGAACAGAAAAAGTTGTTCAAACGATTTATAAACAATTTTCTGTCGATATGCCGATCAAAAAAGTGTTGATGAATCGAGAAGGATATATTGATTATCGTTACGCACCGAGCGATCTTGATATCATCGATCGCCGTCATTATGATGCATGGTTTACGTCACTTAGACAGTTGACAATGCCGTTAAAGCATATGCAGCTGAAGGCAGCACAATCATTGTTGACGTATTGTGATACACGCTATTACGATCCGCTCGTCATTGAAGAAGTTGAGGAGGCTGATGAGTAGAGCTCAGCCTCTTTTATAGCGGATTTGGGCTCGGTTTGCCGATATAGTAGCCTTGGGCAAACGGAATGCCAATTTCGCGACAGTAGTCTAATTCTTCTTTTCGTTCAATTCCCTCAGCAAGTACGTGAATGCCAAGCGTCTGGGCAATTCGAGTTACTTCTTTTAAAAACGCTTGTTTCTCTTTTTCTTGGTCACAATTTTGAATGTAGTGGCGATCAATTTTTACATAATCAGGTTGTAATAGCGTAAGCATATCGATTGTTGAAAAGCCGGCACCGACATCGTCTAACGCTACTTTCATTCCTGATCGTTTATATGTGGCAAATACGTTCTTTAAATGGTCAATATCAATGATTTTTTCCGTCTCGACAACTTCAAATACAAGATCTTCAGGTGCTACCTCATATTGTTCGACGATGGAAAATGTGTGCCGAAGACAAAATTCGGGATTGTAAATTGTTGATGGTAAAAAGTTAATGAAACTTTTTATCCCTTTTTTTATTTTTGTACGTGCTCGAATCGCTTCTTCGCGTGCTCGCCGATCTAAAAATGTATGCAAACCTGTTTGTTGCGCAACAGAAAAAAGCTGTTTAGGCGAAAAGTGGTGTGAGCGTAGTAAACATTCATAACCGAAAATGTCTCCTGTTTTTGTATGAATAATCGGTTGTAAATAACTAACCAACGGTCCGTTTGTTATGCATTGGACAACGTCTTCATGCTTAATTCGCATGCTTAACTCATGAAGTGGAATGAACGGCCCCGGTGAATCGGGGTTTTTGCATAACGCTACGAATGTTTTTTCTTTTGGAACGATTGTCTCTACATATGTCGCTAATTGTTGCAATGAATCATACGAATAACATAAATACTTTTTTTGTTCTTCCTGCATAATAAGTAAGTAACCAGATTGTAAAATTGGAAATGGAACGCTACACGAGATGCAAGAATGCATCATTTCTCCCCCCCTTTATCTTAATCCATTTTACAATAAAAATGATTGACTTCAAAAGTGGAAGTTGGTGACCGATAATGATGACAAGACAACACCCGTTTGAAGCCTACTTAGATGATCTAGAGTTAATTACCATTTTGCTACCGAACGATGTTGTTCACGAACGCGCACCAATATTTTTTTTATGCGATGAGGAACAAACGGCATACCGTTTAACAGTTCGTTCAAGTGAGAAACAGCAACCATTTACAAAATATGAGTGTTCCGTCCCTTTTATTGTTCCATTAGGGAAACGGTATGTCGTTTATACGGAAGAAGGATGGCAAGCTCCTTTACAAGTAGGAGCAGTGATGAGAACAAAAGCATTCGATGAATTATATGCATATGATGGAAATGATCTCGGTGCAACGTACAAACCGGAAAAAACGACGTTTAAAGTGTGGGCTCCGACGGCAACAAAGGTGTTATTAAAGCTTATTCATCCAAAGACGAAAGAAGAAACGATTCATGTGATGGTACGAGAACAAAAAGGGATATGGACATATACAGTGTATGAAAATATGGAATATTTTTTGTATACGTATAAGACATATATCAATTTTGTTTGGCGGGAGGCAGTGGATCCTTATGCAAAAGCGGTTTCTGTCAACGGTGCATACGGTGTTGTTGTTGATTTGACAAAGACAAATATACCAAAGCCAGTCATGCCTCCGTTTATTTCTATGACAGATGCGATCATTTATGAAATGCATGTGCGTGATTTTACGATTCATCCAAGAAGTGGAGTAAAACAAAAAGGGAAGTATATAGGTTTAACGGAGCGAGGAACAATAGGTCCCAACGGAACACTAACAGGTCTTTCTTATATTAAACAGCTCGGTGTTACGCACGTTCAACTCATGCCTGTGCAAGATTTTGAAGGAGTTAATGAGCTCAAGCCACTTGAATACAACTGGGGATACAATACGGTACATTACAATGCACCAGAAGGAAGTTATGCAACTGATCCGACTGATCCATATGTGCGTATCATGGAGCTAAAACAGGCAATTCGAGCATTTCAACAGGAAGGTATTCGCGTCGTTTTAGACGTTGTATATAATCACGTATATATTCGTGAAACATCATCGTTTGAACATCTCGTCCCGGGCTATTATTTTCGATATGAATCAAACGGTTATCCGTCAAACGGCACAGGAGTCGGAAATGATTTAGCATCTGAAAGAAAAATGGTACGAAAATTGATTATTGATTCAGTGACATATTGGCTAAGTGAATACGGTGTCGATGGATTTCGTTTCGATTTAATGGGCATTTTAGATATCGATACAATGAATGACGTTCGCCGTGCCATCGATGCAATTGATCCGACGGTTCTTGTTCTTGGTGAAGGTTGGGAGTTAGCTACTCCATTACCCCAAGAAAAAAAGACAACGATTGCAAACGCAAAACATACGCCACGCATTGCTTACTTTAATGATCGATTTCGTGACTATGTCAAAGGTAGCACATTCCAAGTGCACGATCGAGGATTTGCGTTAGGGGATTGCTCATATAAAGAAGCAGTAATGGAAGTTATTCGTGGAAGCATTCATCTATTTTTTTCACCAAGGCAAAGTGTCAATTATGTCGAATGTCACGATAATCATACATTATGGGATAAAATGATCATCGCCAACGCACATGAAAGCGAATATATTCGTCGCAAACGTCAAAAGCTAGCTACAGCGATCGTTTTATTATCGCAAGGTATTCCTTTTTTGCATAGCGGGCAAGAGTTTTATCGAACAAAACAAGGGATTGAAAATAGCTATAACGCTCCTGATGAAGTGAATCGAATCGATTGGGAGCGGAAAAGTGCATGTGAAGAGGATATTCGGGAGATGATGGCTCTCATTGCGCTTCGTAAAAAACATGGCGCGTTTCGTTTTTTTACTGCCGATCAAGTTCGGCGTCACATAAAATTTTATGATACACACCCATCTGTTATTGCTTATCAACTAGTTGACGTCGGTGCGTATGGCTCATGGGAACAAATTGTTGTTGTGCATCATAATGAGGAGAAAAAAACGACATTACCCCTTTTTGAAGGAAGATGGGAAATTATATTTAGCTCGAATGAAAAAGATATAGGAAAAATAAGCGAACGGTATATTGAAATAAATGGAATTGGTACGTGGGTATTAATTGAATGTTGACGGGGAAACGATGAGAAAGATAAAATCTAGTAAGATGACAATTGCAATTTTTATTTTGACTAAGTCGAAAGGTGAGCTCACTTGGAACAGTTACTAGGTAAGGAGTGGGAAATTTCCCCGGCAGGTGGTGCGACAGGGGATGCATATATTGCAGAGCACGATGGGAAGAAGTTGTTTTTAAAGCGCAACTCTTCTCCATTTTTAGCTGTTTTATCAGCAGAAGGAATCGTTCCAAAATTAGTATGGACGAAACGAATGGAAAATGGAGATGTCATTACTGCCCAACAATTTTTACAAGCGCGTGAATTAAAGCCGCATGATATGACTAGCAAACAAGTTGCACAATTGCTTCGAAAAATTCATCGCTCGAAAGAATTGTTGGGGATGATGGAGCGTCTCGGTAAAAAACCTTTGGTACCTCATCGTTTGTTAGAGGAAATCAAGAAAAATGAATATGTTGAGTTAAAAGCGCACTCGGCCGTTCGAGACGCATTTGCATTTTTAGAGCGACACGTAGACGATGTGTATTGTACAGATTATGTCGTTTGCCATTGCGATATGAATCATAATAATTGGCTGTTAACAGAAGATAATCAACTATATTTAATTGACTGGGATAGTGCAATGATCGCAGATCCTGCGATTGATATCGGAATGTTATTATATGCTTACATTCCACGAGAACAGTGGGCGAGTTGGTTAGAAGAATATGGCATGGAGTTCGATGAACAATTGCAGTTACGGATGAAATGGTATACTGTTGCCCAAACGGTTGGGTTGCTTGCATGGTATAAAGGACGGAATAATGAAAAGGAAATGCAACGACTGTTGCATTTCCTTGAACATGTGCTACGTTAATTGATCCATCCAATCAGCAAGTTGCTGTTCATGTTGATTGATATGTGAAGAAAGATCGGTTGCATTTTTGCCGTTTTGACTGTACGTGTAAATATGGGACAATGTTTGTTTCAGTTCAGAATGGACAGCATCGTTCGCCATTAACGATTTAGCGAGCCGCTCAATTTGTTCACATTCTGCTACCGTTCCTGAACGATCAAGTTGGTGTTCCGATAAAATATCTTTTAATACAGTTAATTGATGCTCATGATTAATGGCCATGTTCATCCCCCTATTCGCTTATTAATATGGCCATTTTTATCTTTTTATATGCAAAGAAACGGAGGATGAGACGTGCGTTTAAGAAATAAGCCTTGGGCGAAAGAAAAAATTGCAGCATATCCACAATACATTATCCCGCAACCTGAACGATACAAAGGGCGTTGGCGTGAATTGTTTTCAAACGATCATCCGATTCATATCGAAATTGGTACAGGAAAAGGTCGCTTTATTACGGAAATGGCAAAAATGAACCCGAATATTAACTATATCGGAATTGAATTGTATGAGAGCGTCATCGTATGTGCGCTTGACAAGTTAATTGAAAATGATTTGCCAAATTTGCGCTTATTAAATGTCAATGCAAAAGATTTAACAAATGTTTTTGCCAAAGGAGAGGTTGAACGTATTTATTTGAACTTCTCTGATCCGTGGCCAAAAAAGCGACATGAAAAACGTCGCCTAACGTATCGTTCGTTTTTAGAGTTATACGAAAACATTTTAGTTGATGAGGGGGAAATTCATTTTAAAACGGATAACCGTGGATTGTTTGAATATTCTCTTGTCAGCTTCTCGCAATATGGTTTAGTTTTTCAATATGTCAGCCTCGACCTTCATCGAAGTAATTTCGAAGGAAATGTCATGACAGAATATGAACAAAAATTTTCAGAAAAAGGCAACCCGATTTACCGTTGCGAAGTAAAGTATCGGAAACCTATGTCATAATTAGGCATAGGTTTTTTTCTTTTCTGAATATTTTTGTAATGTTAAAATGAGTAATGAAAGAGGACAAGGGGGAGAAGTAATGGAGAAATTAACGATCGGTCAAGCAACAATGACGTGGTTAAATGGAGGAATTACACATTTAGACGGTGGAGCGATGTTCGGTGTCGTACCAAAGCCGCTTTGGGTGAAAAAATACCCATGCAACGAACAAAATCAAATTCCGCTCCGCACCGATCCCATTTTATTGCAAATGGATGGGAAAAATATATTAATTGAATCTGGCATCGGGCGAGGAAAATTAAATGAAAAGCAAAAACGGAACTTTGGTGTAACAGAAGAGTCCTCATTAGAAGAGCAGTTGGCGCTTCTTTCTTTGACACCCGAAGACATTGATTTTGTATTAATGACGCATTTGCATTTCGATCATGCGAGCGGTTTAACGAAATGGGAAGGGGACACGCTCGTTCCGACGTTTCCGCGTGCGCGCATTATTACGTCAGCGGTAGAGTGGGCAGAAATGAGAGAGCCAAACATTCGCTCGCGCAACACGTATTGGAAAGAAAACTGGGAAGTGATTGTTGATCAAGTCGATACGTTTGCGGAACAATTGGAAGTTGTTTCAGGGGTAACGATGATTCATACAGGCGGTCATAGCGATGGACACGCGATCATTATTATCACATCCGAAGGGGAAACAGCCGTTCACCTCGGTGATTTGATGCCGACGCATGCCCATCAAAATCCGCTTTGGGTTATGGCGTATGATGATTACCCAATGACATCTATTTTCGCTAAACAAACATGGCTTGCTTATGGAATGGAAAACAATGCATGGTTTACATTTTATCACGATGCATACTATCGTGCGGTCCGTTGGAATGATCAGTTTCAAATCGTCGAAGCGCTCAAACGTCAATAAAAACCCAAGCAAAGTCGCTTGGGTTTTACAATTCTCGTGCATCAATAATCGTTCCTGATTTTGCATCAATAAAACATTCATATGCACCTGTTGGACGAGTAATTCCCCCTCGATAGACGTCGTAACGCAATCCGTTTTTTTCGATCGTTTCAACGGTCGTTTGAATCCACGATCCTGTAATCGCACCAGTTTGTTGAAAAGCTTCTTTTGCCTTTTGAAGCGCTTGTTCAGATGAAATCAAACGTTTATGTTGCCACTGATGAAATATGTACCCAGCCGTTGCACCGACAACGATGCCGGTAAGAAATGTTTTGATGCGCATATGCATTCCTCCACTTTTTCTTTTAGTATACCGAATTGTATGGGTGGAAACTACATGTAAAATTCGCTACAATGACAAATAGCGAGAAAAGAAAGGGGAAACAGCGATGGATTTGCAATTGTTTCAAACGTTAACCGAATTGCCAGGAGCGCCGGGAAATGAACATGCGGTGCGCGCTTTTATGCGTGAGCAGTTACAAAAATATGCCGATGATATTGTGCAAGATCGGCTCGGAAGTATTTTTGGAGTGAAGCGAGGAACAGAAAATGGACCGATCGTAATGGTTGCTGGACATATGGACGAAGTTGGTTTTATGGTCACTGCTATTACTGAGCAGGGGATGATTCGTTTTCAACCGCTTGGCGGGTGGTGGAGTCAAGTATTGTTAGCTCAACGTGTGCAAATTATAACAGATCACGGTTCAATTACCGGTGTGATTGGTTCGACTCCACCGCATTTGCTCGATGAAGAACAGCGGAAAAAGCCGATGGATATGAAAAATATGTTGATTGACGTTGGGGCGGATGATCGGAACGATGCGGAACGTATGGGCATTCGTCCTGGGCAACAAATTGTGCCAATTTGTCCATTCACACCGTTAGCAAATGAGAAAAAAATTATGGCGAAAGCGTGGGACAATCGTTACGGTTGCGGTTTAGCGATTGAGTTATTAAAGGAGTTAAAAGATGAAACGTTGCCAAATGTATTATATTCTGGAGCGACAGTTCAAGAAGAAGTCGGATTGCGCGGTGCACAAACAGCAGCTACGATGATCAAGCCGGATATTTTCTTTGCGCTAGATGCAAGTCCAGCGAACGATATGACAGGCGATGAAAAAGAGTTCGGTCATCTTGGTAAAGGTGCACTTGTGCGCATTTATGATGCCACAATGATTACTCATCGAGGCATGCGCGAATTTATTTTAGATACAGCAGAAACAAACAATATTCCATACCAATATTTCATTTCGCCAGGTGGCGGAACAGATGCAGGCAAAGTACATATCGCAAATAGTGGTGTCCCTTCAGCTGTCATTGGCATTTGTGCACGGTATATCCATACGCATGCATCGATCATTCATATTGACGATTACGAAGCGGCAAAACAGCTATTAGTCGCTCTTGTGAAACAGTGTGATCGCGCGACAGTGGATGCTATTCGCCATAATGCTTAAGGAGATGGGGGGATGAAAATCGCTGTTGGAACGAAAAACAATACGAAAGTAAGAGCAGTGAAAGCTGTATTTCATGAGGCTCACCATACGATCATGGCGAGCGATGTACAACCGAGTGTATCAAAACAGCCGTTTTCTGATGAAGAAACGTTGCAAGGCGCTATTGAGCGGGCGACATTAGCAGTTTCCCAGCAACAAGCCGATATTGGGATTGGATTAGAAGGCGGCGTATTTGTTGCACAAGATGGGACGATTTGGCTATGCAATTGGGGAGCGCTCGTTGATCGGGATGGAGCCGTTGTTGTTGCCGGAGGGGCGCGCATTCCGCTTCCTAGTGAGATAGGTGAACAACTAAAAATGGGAAAAGAATTAGCTGAAGTGATGGATGGATACGCCAATCGCCACGACGTTCGTTCAAATGAAGGAGCGATCGGCATTTTGACGAATGGAGCAATCGATCGAACAACGATGTATACACATATCGTTCATATGTTAAAAGGGCAATATGAGCATAAAAAGAAAGGGTGGATCAATAGATGAAAACGATTGAACGTATCGAGCAGTATAATGAAGTCATAAAAAAGGGAAAAGTCATCATGATGTTTACGGCTGATTGGTGCCGTGATTGTCAATTCATCCAACCGGTTTTACCAGAGATTGAAGCACAATTTCCGGATTATACGTTTTATGCGATTGATCGCGACCAATGGCTTGATTTGTTTACAGCGCATAACGTATTCGGCATTCCAAGCTTTATCGCATATGAAAATGGGCAAGAACGAGGCCGATTTGTGAGTAAAGATCGGAAAACGAAAGAAGAAATTGTCGCGTTCATTCAAAGCTTAGGTGAGCGTGATGAATAGTAAACAAATAAGCGAGCATATCCAACAGCGGTTATCCCATTATCCATGGGATTTTCAATGGGATCGGAAAAAGGATACACTTCGCATTGAGCATTGTGAAACGAAAAAAGGGGTGACCATCTCCTTACCCCCTATTATTGCAAAATGGGAGCTTGAACAAGAGCGTGCTATTGACGAAGTCGTTTATTATGTCGAGCAAACGTTAACGGCATTACATGATGATTCACCGCTACAAGGAAAAGAAAAACATATATATCCGATCATTCGTTCTACCTCATTTCCGACAAAAACGAATGAAGGGGCGATGTTTATTTATGACGAACATACAGCGGAAACGCGCATTTATTATGCGCTAGATTTAGGAACAACGTATCGCCTTATCGATGAACGTTTAGTTGAATCGGAGCGCTGGGATGTGCAACAATTAAAAGAGATTGCACGTTTTAATGTTCGTTCATTGCCGACAACGGTGAAAGAAGACCGCGTCGCTGGCAATACGTTTTATTTTATAAACACAAATGACGGATATGATGCAAGTCGCATACTAAATGATGCTTTTTTAAAAAAGTTTGCTGAAAAAATAAAAGGAACGATGTTACTTGCTGTTCCTCATCAAGATGTGCTCATTATTGCTGACATTGAGAACGAAATCGGCTATGATGTACTTGCGCAGCTGACGATGAGTTTTTTTGCAAGTGGAAGAGTGCCGATTACTGCTCTTTCGTTTTTATACGAAGATGGGCAGTTGCAACCAATTTTTATTCTCGGAAAAAATCGTCGAAAGGATGAGAAACAATGAACGTATTTTACAACCGTGAGGGCATTGGCGATACGTTGCTTATTACATTAAAGGTTGTTGACCCACAAGAGCGTGCTTTTGAGAAAAAAGGAGATGTTGTGCGTATTTTTAATGAACAGACGGGTGAAACTGTTGGCTACAATATTTTTCATGCGTCTACATATGGCACATTTGAAGGAAATGGAGTTGTTGAGGTAACCGAACAAGTCATTACGACAATTAACGACATATTGCAAAAAAATGGTGTGAATGAACAAGTAAAGGCTGATTTTTCACCAAAGTTTGTTGTCGGTTACGTAAAAGAAAAAGAGAAACATCCGAATGCTGATAAGTTAAGTGTTTGTCAAGTAGATGTTGGTACGGAAACGTTGCAAATTGTATGTGGGGCTCCAAACGTAGAAGCGGGACAAAAGGTCGTGGTTGCTAAAGTCGGGGCGGTCATGCCAAGCGGTCTAGTCATTCAAGAGGCAGAGCTTCGTGGAGTGAAATCTTATGGGATGATTTGTTCTGCGCGCGAGTTAGATTTGCCAAACGCTCCACAAGAAAAAGGTATTCTTGTTTTACATGATGAGTACAAAGTAGGCCAACCATTTTTCAGCTGACTTCCGTGACGGCAGTCAGCTTTTTTTGTGGTAAAATAAAACCGAATGTACAAAAGAAAGAGTGAGGATGGAATGGGTTGGTTAAAAGCATTATTTCGTTATTTATTCGGGGAACAGCATGAGCCAAAAAAGATGCGAAAACAACAACAGTCCGTACCAACGAATGAATATAAAGAAATAGAAGCAAAAGTCGTTTATGAATATCCGAGAGGAAAATTTCGCTTTCCATTAATTCCGGATGAACCAAAGGGAAGAATAAAAGAGAGAACATATGAGCAAAAAAACGATTCATTTAAGAAAAAAACGTATCGCATAGAGCGAAAAGAGAGTGAATCACGCACGTTTCGCCCGACAGATGTACCATCGCCTGTATTTGGTTATAAGCGAATAGAGCATGTCGAACGAAAAAAAGAACATGATGTCGTTGTTGAATTTGAACTTCCGATCGTTGAAACGGTCGAAACAAACGAACGTGTACATACACAAGTAGAGGAGTCAGTAGAGAGACAACTTGTTGACGAAACAAATGAACATGTGCATATGACAGTAAGTGAGCCACTTCATGAAGGGAAAGAGGTTGATTGTGAAAAGGAAGTGGTTGAAGAACACATGGAGCAACATGAGGAGGAAGAAACGAAAGAGCGGGAACAGAGAGAAGAAAAACTCGAACAAATTCATGAGGAAAGAACGCGACAACGAAGCGGTGTACCATATAATGTCATGATGTTAAAACAAGATCGAGAAAAATGGAAAGAGCGACAGCAAAAACAATCATATGTATTCCCGTCATTATCGTTGTTGCATGCACCAAGTATACGTCATGAAGATGATGAAGCGTGGTTAAAAGAACAAACAGAGCGATTAAACGAGACGTTCAAAAACTTTAATGTTGGAGCAACAGTCGTTCACGTGACTCAAGGTCCAACGGTTACTCGTTTTGAAGTGCAACCAGAACTTGGAGTGAAAGTGAATAAAATTACGAATTTAGCGGATGATATTAAATTAAATTTAGCGGCCGTGGATATTCGTATAGAAGCGCCTATTCCCGGAAAAAACACGATCGGAATTGAAGTACCTAACCGATCAAGCCGCCCTGTTTTTATTCGTGAAGTGTTACAAAGCGAGGTGTTTCAGCAATCAAACTCCCCGTTAACCGTTGCTTTAGGATTAGATATTTCAGGAAAACCGATTGTCACCGATTTAAAAAAGATGCCACACGGGTTGATTGCGGGGGCAACTGGATCAGGAAAAAGCGTATGTATGAATGCGATGTTAGTGAGTTTATTATACAAAGCAGCACCACACGAAGTGAAGTTATTATTGATCGATCCGAAAATGGTCGAACTTGCACCATACAATCATATTCCACATTTAGTTAGCCCAGTTATTACGGATGCAAAAGCGGCAACGGCAGCATTAAAATGGGCTGTGTCTGAAATGGAACGGCGATATGAGTTATTTGCACATACCGGTGTGCGCGATATTGTACGTTATAACGAATTAATACGAAAAGCTCAAAAACCGGAACAACATTTACCGTATATCGTCATTGTCATCGATGAGCTTGCAGATTTAATGATGGTTGCCCCAGCTGATGTGGAAGAAGCGATTTGCCGTATTGCTCAAAAAGCGCGAGCATGTGGTATTCATTTGCTTGTTGCTACACAACGACCATCTGTTGACGTCATTACAGGTTTAATTAAGGCGAATATCCCTACACGCATTGCCTTTTCTGTATCGTCGCAAATCGATTCGCGTACAATCATTGATATAAACGGTGCGGAGAAATTACTTGGACGAGGCGATATGTTATTTTTAGAAAATGGAACAGCAAAGCCAGTTCGTTTACAAGGCAACTTTGTATCGGATGAAGAAATAGAGCGTGTCGTCGCCCATGTACGACAACAAATGGAACCGTCTTATTTATTTCAACATGATGAGCTATTGCAACAACATGTACAGGCTGATGAAGATGATGAGCTGTTTTATGAGGCGTGTGAGTTTGTTGTTCAACAAGGCGGTGCCTCAACATCAAGTTTACAACGTCGTTTTCGTATCGGCTACAACCGAGCGGCACGCTTAATTGAGATGATGGAGCAACGTGGCATCGTATCGGCACCGAAAGGAAGCAAGCCGCGCGATGTGTTAATTGATGAACAACATCTCGAGCAACTACAAGATACAATTTAGATGGAGTAGTCGTGAAATAGAAAACATGCTATGCTAAATACGTGAAAACGATGGCTGAAGGGGAAAGCAAAATGAAGGAAATTGAGTTGAAATTACAAGGGAAAATTAAACGACTAACAAATAAAACGTTTAAATTTGATGAGCGTGTGCGAGATGGCTGGTTTTCAGCTGTATATTTTTTAAAAACACGTGAAATCGTTAAGGAATTTCGTCCGGATAATATCGTTACGATGCAATTTTTTCAAAAAGAACATGCTGTCTTATGTGGAACGGATGAAGTCATTGCCTTATTGCATACATTTGCTGATGAACCAGAAAAATTGGAAATTTATTCATTGAAAGACGGCGATAAAATTAGTCCGTTTGAGACGGTGCTGACTATTACAGGCCCGTATCAAAATTTCGGGTATTTAGAAGGCATTATTGACGGGATTTTAGCTCGCCGAACATCTGTAGCAACAAACGTGTATAACGTCGTTAAAGCAGCGGCATTATCTGGTGTGCAAAAACCGGTCATTTTCATGGGGGATCGTGATGACCATTTTATGATGCAAGCTGGTGATGGATACGCAGCCTTTATTGGTGGCTCAACTGCTCAAGCGACACATGCGATGAACGAATGGTGGGGAAAACAAGGCATGGGAACGATGCCGCATGCGCTCATTCAATTGTTTGATGGCGATGTAGTTGCGGCAGCGAAAGCGTATCATGCAAAATATCCAGACGATGATTTAATTGTGCTTGTTGACTACAACAACGACTGTATTACAGACGCGCTGAAAGTTGCGCGTGAGTTTGGTGATAAATTAAAAGCCGTTCGTGTTGATACGTCCCGGACGATGATTGATCAATATTTTATTCGCCATCCAGAAGTGCTTGGCACATTTGATCCACGTGGCGTTAACCCGCCACTTATTTTCGCTTTACGTGAAGCGCTTGATCGTGAAGGATTTGAACATGTAAAAATCGTTGTAAGTGGCGGTTTTAATGAGCAGCGTATTATTGAGTTTGAAAAACAAGGTGTGCCCGTTGATATGTATGGTGTGGGAAGTAGCTTGTTAAAAGTGCATATTGGTTTTACGGGAGATAATGTATTGTTGAATGGAAAGCATCAAGCGAAAGCAGGTCGACGTTATCGTCCGAACCCACGTCTTGAAAAAGTAGAGTATACACCTCAGTAACACGGAAAAACTGATAGAAGAACGTTCTTCTATCAGTTTTTCTTATCATCGTGGACAAACGATGGTATAATGAAGTTTGTTACATAAGATGAAAAGAGCAAAACGGAATTTGTGTCATATACTGAGATATAGATCAACGATAGTTGGTGGAGGTTTTTTTATGACTATTTACCATTTTGTCGGCATTAAAGGAACTGGAATGAGTGCACTGGCACAAGTATTACATGATATGAAATGTGTCGTGCAAGGGTCAGACTATGATAAGCGATTTTTCACGCAAGAAGCGTTGGAAGAACGTGGAATACCTATTTTTCCATTCAGCGCCCAAAATATTCAAAAAAATATGGTTGTAATTGCTGGAAACGCCTTTCCTGATACACATGAAGAAATTGTAGCAGCTCGTGATCTTGGTGTACCTGTCATTCGCTACCATCAGTTTTTAGGTGAGTTTTTGCAAAAATTTACGAGCATCGCTGTGACAGGTGCTCATGGAAAAACATCAACAACTGGGCTGCTTGCTCACGTGATGCAAGGAGCAGAACCGACATCATATTTGATCGGTGATGGTTCTGGAAAGGGAAGAGAAGGGAGCAAGTATTTTGTATTTGAAGCGTGCGAATATCGTCGACATTTTCTAGCGTATTCACCTGATTATGCGATTATGACAAATATTGATTTTGATCACCCAGATTATTTTGCCAATATTGAAGATGTGTTTTCGGCATTTCAACAAATGGCGTGGCAAGTAAAAAAAGGAATTATCGCTTGTGGAGATGATGAGCATTTACAAAAAATTCAGGCTAAAGTCCCTGTTGTCTTTTACGGTTTTGGTGAAGATAACGACTTCCAAGCGCGAAATATGGTGAAAACACAGGAAGGGACATCGTTTGACGTATTTGTGCGTCACACATTTTTTGCATCTTTCCACATTCCGAGGTATGGCGATCATAACGTGCTTAACGCGCTCGCTGTGATTGCGCTTTGTCATTATGAAGGAATCGATGTAAGTATTATTCAAGAGCGACTAAAAACGTTTCCTGGAGTAAAACGTCGCTTTCATGAAAAGCTGTTCGGTTCACAAGTGCTTATTGATGATTATGCGCACCACCCTACAGAAATACGGGCAACCATTGAGGCGGCAAGACAAAAATACCCGAACCGTCAAATAGTTGCAATTTTTCAGCCGCACACATATACACGCACACAAACGTTTTTACATGAATTTGCACAAAGTTTATCATTAGCAGATGCGGTATATTTGTGCGATATTTTCGGATCTGCCCGAGAGCATCAAGGGAAACTATCGATTGAAGATTTACGCACCAAAATTGACGGTGCAAACCTTTTGCATGAGGAGCAAGTGGATGTTTTAAAACAGCATGAACACGCTGTGCTTATTTTTATGGGAGCAGGCGATATTCAAAAATTCCAGCAGAAATACGAACAATCCGTTCACGTATAAAAAAGCAACTATGATTCGCCCATAGTTGCTTTTTTCATTTGGTCATATGTGACGTTCCAATGGGAAGCATGCCACGCCACCCCTTTATCAGTGACCCATAATGCTTGAGGAGACTCATGTTTTACTTGAAACACTTCTGCGACATGTTGTGACAACGGACGAGAGTGTTGTACATGTAAGTAATATGCATGAATGTGCGGAAAATCTTTTGTAAAACGTTCGAACTCCACCCATGCCCGATGGCTAATTGGACATGTCAGACTATGTTTCATCAATAAAAATGGACGATAGGACGAACAAATTTGTTCGAATTGTTCAATTGTTTCAATTTTCTCCATGTGCATCAATTCCTTTATTCAAACGTTTTTCGACATCGTTAACTGCTTCCTTCGTTTCTTTTAACAACTGCTCGACATCTGATGAAGGAAGCGGAATAGGGATAGAGGAAAATGGCTTTTGTTCCTCTTGCTCCTTTTGTTTCTCTATGTCATGTGACACGTTTTCCTTTTCATGTTGTTGCCATCGCTTTATGTTCGTTTCGGTAAACTCTTGCAATAGTTGTTTTCCACGTTCACTTGATAAAAATAATGTGGCAGCTGCACCAGCGATTCCACCAACAATTGCACCAAGTAGAAAAGAACCGTTTTTAGCCATATAAAAACCTCCTTATTTTCGCTTCTCTTTCCATTTTGTCCATATTTCAATAAGTGTTTGGCCCCATTGAATGGCTTGCGTAATTTTTTTTTCGTTTGTTGTTAGTGTTTTGGAAATGGAGTTGTTAAATGTTTGAACGGTAACACCGACTTGTTTGACTGCATCAAATACACTTTGTAAGCTTTCCGCTTTTTTATGCACGTCATCTGCGAGCGCGTTCGTCTTATGTAGTAATTGTGCCGTTTCTTTTCCGATTTCATGCATTTGTTTTTCAACTTCTTCAACAGTTTTCGCAACATGTTGCAATGTTGTTTGAAGCGTTTTTAATGTTTGGACGACATAAACGACTAAAATAAGAAAGGCGATCGCGATGAGTGCAATACTGCTGTACAAAACAATATTCATTATGAAAAAACCCCTTTCTGTCTATCCTACGTTCCTTTCGACAAAAAGAGAAAAAATCCTGCAAAAAACCCAAAATTTTTTGTAGATCGGTTACAATATACATGTACATATGATGGAATGGAGGAATATAAATGAAAGATCCGCGTATTGAAAAGTTAGCGAAAAATTTAATTCATTACTCGTTGCGTTTACAAAAAGGAGAAAAAGTATTAATCGAAAACTTTGGATTACAGAGAGAGCTTGTGATCGCGCTTGTACGCGAAGCGTATGCTGTAGGTGCTTACCCATTTGTTTCGTTAAAAGACCATCAAGTCGATCGCGCGCTTTTGCTCGGTGCGCAAGACGAACAGTTTGACATGATGGCTGAATTTGAAGCGAATGTCATGAAACAAATGGACGCTTACATCGGCTTGCGTGCTGGAGATAATATTAACGAATTTGCTGATGTGCCGGCGGACAAAATGAAAATTCATGGAAAGACGATTATGCAAAAAGTGCATCGTGACATTCGCGTACCAAAAACGAAATGGGTCGTCCTTCGCTATCCGAATCCATCTATGGCACAGCTTGCAAAAATGAGCACAGAGGCGTTTGAAGATTTTTATTTCAACGTATGTAACTTAGACTACGGAAAAATGGATAAAGCGATGGACGCCCTCGTTGAATTAATGAATAAAACTGATCAAGTACGCATTACAGGACCGGGGACAGATTTAACGTTCTCGATTAAGGATATTCCTGCGGTAAAATGTTCAGGACAAATGAATATTCCAGATGGAGAAGTGTATACGGCTCCTGTTCGTGATTCGGTTAATGGTACTATCACATTTAATACACCTTCTCCTTATCAAGGATTTACGTTTGAAAACGTAAAATTAACGTTTAAAGATGGAAAAATTATTGAAGCAACAGCAAACGATACAGAGCGCATTAATCAAATTTTTGATACAGATGAAGGTGCGCGCTATATTGGTGAGTTCGCAATCGGGGTCAATCCATACATTCAACATCCGATGCAAGATATTTTGTTTGATGAAAAAATTGATGGAAGCTTCCATTTTACACCGGGACAATGTTATGACGAGGCGTACAACGGCAACCATTCAAACATTCATTGGGATATGGTTATGATTCAGCGCCCAGAATACGGTGGTGGTGAAATTTATTTTGATGGTGTGCTGATTCGCAAAGATGGCCGTTTTGTCCTCCCAGAATTAGAACCGTTAAATCCAGAAAACTTAAAATAAAAGAAAAGCAACTATGGCTCGTTCATAGTTGCTTTTTCTTATGCCAAATAATTTCTAGTCGATCTCCTGGTGCAAGCGGTTCATAAAATGTTGTCGGTTCACCGTTTTTGAGCAACGTAAACGTTGTCGATGCACCATGAGGAATATCAACTTGGACGTATTGGAATATATCTTGAAAAATGAACGGTTCCATTTTTTGTTCATTAAATTCAAGTTCATCTTCATGGTGAACGAGATCATCTTCTTCAAGTTGTTCACCATTGCGATAAAACGTACCGATTGACTTTGTTAATGTGAATGTTTCACCATTAAATATAATCGGAATAGAATAATAAAGTTTTATTTGTTTTGCTTCAGCGATTTGAGCGATTGTTCGCTGCTTTTTTTTATGAACAATAATATGATCGCCGTCTTCAAATGTTGTATAACGTTGGCACTCAATCCCGTTTCGATACATCGTTCCGCACCATTCAGGAAATGTTACGGTTTTGCCATTTAACGTGATCGTAAACGGTTCGAGTTGTTTGAGCAGATCGTCGTTTTTTGTTGCGTGCAAAAGCTGTTCAATCGTTTCTGGCATACGAACGACAATGTCATCCCGATCACATAAAACCGTATCGAGAGAAACGTGTTCCCCATTCCGTAATACAATCGGCTCAATAGTGTATGGTTGCTCGTTGATTGTCACACGTTTTATTGGCAATGATTCGAGCAAATCACGAAGTTGGATGGTCGCTTGTTTCCCATCTTTTCCTTTTTCAATAACAATCTCGTCATTATTTTTTATTGGTGTGTCAAATGTTGCTAATTCACCATTCTTTAAAATTGTTGGTGGTTCTCCATGTGTCCCAGGAATTGTAATCGTCTGTCCATTTAACGTGATGACGCAAGCTAAGCCCGGTTTCCCATATAGCTTACGTAATTGAATGCCCGCAGCTAGTAGGGCATCACCGATCGACAGTTGTTTCATATCAAATAAGCGAATGGTTTGTCCATTTACATGAACGGTTACGTACTGGATCGGTGTTTGCTTTGCGGCAATGGCAATGCCAATTGGGGTGACGAGTTCCGGGCGATGTTTCATTTCTTCTTGATCGATGTGCAATTTTTGAATAGCATCAATACCACGAATAGCGACACGATTTTCAGGAAGATGGAGTTTTTGAGCAAGCCGCTTTGGCAGTTCAGGTGTCAAACTCCCTCCCCCCACAAGCATGACTGCTTTTGGAGATTGATGATTATTTAATCGTAAAATTTCTTTGCTAATCGCATCAGCGAGTCGATCAATCGCGTCTGAAATTGTTGCAATCATTTGTTCACGAGGCACTTCTGTTTCAAAACCGAGAATGTCTGTAATCGTTACCGTTTCCTTTGAATGTAAGTCACGTTTTGCTTGCTCAGCAAGAGGAAAATCAAGTAAATATGCGTCTGAAATGGCTTCTGTAATTTCATCTCCTGCTATCGGTACCATTCCGTAGGCAATGACTGTACCTAGATTTGTAATCGCAATGTCAGACGTTCCTGCACCAATATCTACAAGCGCAACATTTAATCGTCGCATCGTCGGAGGAATAAGCACATGTAGTGCGGCGATCGGCTCAAGTGTTAGCGCCTCCATTTCTAAATGAGCGCGTTGTAATGCCGCAAGAAGTGATTCAACGACAAGCTTCGGTAAAAATGTGGCAATTACTTCAACGCTTGCGTCATCTCCTTGTTGATCAATTAAGTTGCCAATTTCCTCGCCATCAATTTCATAGCGCGTTACCGAATAGCCAACACAATAGTAGTGATGACTTTTTTCGTTAGATGATTGTTCAGCCAACGTCATTTGAGCTTGTTGAACTGCAGCGAGTTCTAAGTATGTCACATCTTCATGTGTGAGCAGAGGCTTCCCTTTAATGGATATATTCGCTCTTCCTTTTTCTGTTTTTAATGAACGTCCTGCGGCTGCAACGCATACACGCGTCAGAGGTCCGTGTCTCTCCTCTAACGTTTTTTTTATGTCGAGAATAACATTAGAAACAGCAAGTACGTCGTGAATTTGTCCATCAAGCATCGCCCGTTCTTCATGCTCTTTTATGACAATGTCTTCAACTTGATATTGTCCGTCTGTTTCCTTTAAAATAATGCCAACTACTGAACGCGTACCAATGTCTAGTGCAAAAATCAAGCTTCCCACCTTCTTTTTCGAAAATTAAAAAATTCTTTATTGCTTAAACGCGTTTTATAAATAAAGGGGTGACAACTTTATCCACTTCGTTTATAATAATCTCTAATTATATAGAAATGTACCATATTTTTTAGCTTATATAAAGAAAGGATGAGATGTATGAGTAACGAACGATTAGATGAGTTGAGAGCGAAGGTTGATGAGTTAAATTTACAGTTGTTAAAGCTAATTAATGAACGCGGTCGGGTTGTTCAAGAAATTGGAAAAATTAAGGACGCCCAAGGTACGTATTTCTATGACCCTGTTCGTGAAAGAAAAATGTTAGATTTGATTTTAGAGCATAACGATGGGCCATTTGATACGGCGACGTTAAAACATATTTTTAAAGAAATTTTTAAAGCAGGGCTCGATTTACAAGAAGACGATCATAAAAAAGCATTGCTTGTATCAAGAAAGAAAAAGCCAGAAAATACGATTGTCGATGTAAAAGGAGAAAAAATCGGCGACGGTAATCAATATTTCGTTATGGGACCATGTGCGGTTGAAAGCTATGAACAAGTGGCAGAAGTGGCACAAGCGATCAAACGACACGGGCTAAAATTATTGCGCGGTGGTGCTTACAAACCACGCACTTCACCATATGATTTCCAAGGACTTGGCGTAGAAGGGTTGAAAATTTTAAAACGTGTAGCAGATGAGTTTGATTTAGCAGTCATTAGTGAAATTGTAACGCCAGCAGATATCGAAACAGCGCTCGATTATATTGACGTCATTCAAATCGGGGCGCGCAATATGCAAAACTTTGAGTTGTTAAAAGCGGCGGGTCAAGTAAATAAACCGGTGTTGTTAAAACGTGGATTAGCTGCAACGATCGAAGAATTTATTCATGCTGCTGAGTACATTATGTCGCAAGGCAACGGACAAATCATTTTATGTGAGCGAGGCATTCGCACATATGAAAAGGCGACGCGCAACACGCTTGATATTTCAGCCGTACCGATTTTGAAAAAAGAAACGCATTTACCTGTTTTTGTCGATGTCACACATTCAACAGGACGACGCGATTTACTTTTACCTTGTGCGAAAGCTGCGCTTGCCATTGGGGCAGACGGGGTCATGGCCGAAGTACATCCAGATCCTGCTGTTGCGTTATCCGATTCTGCACAACAAATGGATATTGATCAATTCAACGAGTTTATGGAAGAATTAAAATCGTTCCAAAAACAATTTGTCAAAGCGTAAAAACAAAAAGCTGGTGATCGTTCACCGGCTTTTTCTTATGAATTTATTTGTGAAAACGTTGCACTTAGGTAATCATTTATCGTATGATAATTTTACATAAAATTGCGATGTACGACAGTTTTCGATATATAGAGTGCAAAAAAGGAGTGTATGTGATGAATGTAACAATTTATGATGTAGCAAGAGAAGCAAACGTGTCGATGGCAACCGTTTCACGTGTCGTAAATGGGAACCCAAACGTAAAGCCTTCAACGCGCAAAAAAGTGTTAGAAGTGATTGAGCGGCTCGGTTATCGTCCGAATGCGGTAGCACGTGGATTGGCAAGCAAAAAAACAACGACGGTCGGCGTCATTATTCCAGATATATCAAGCATTTTCTTTGCGGAAATGGCGCGTGGCATTGAGGATATTGCAACGATGTACAAGTATAACATCATTTTAAGCAACTCTGATCAAAATAAAGAAAAAGAGTTACATTTATTAAACACAATGCTTGCCAAACAAGTTGATGGCATTTTATTCATGGGCGGCGATGTAACTGAAGAACATGTTGAGCAGTTTAAAAAGTCAGATGTACCGATCGTATTAGCTGCAACAATTGAAAAAAACAATATTATTCCATCTGTTAACATTGACTACGAGCAAGCAGCGTATGATGCGGTGCATATGTTGATCGAAAAAGGACATAAACGAATTGCTTATGTAACAGGACCGTTAAACGATCCGATTAACGGATTAAAAAAATTAGCTGGTTATCGTCGCGCCTTAGAAGAAGCGAATATGGTTTATGATGAGGCGCTTGTTGTGGAAGGAGATTATACGTACGATTCAGGCATCGAAGCATACGAAAAGTTAGCTGAACTTCCACAGCGACCAACAGCGATTTTTGTTGGAACCGACGAAATGGCGCTCGGCGTCATTCATGGGGCACAAGATCGCGGTGTACGCATTCCCGATGACTTAGAAGTTGTCGGTTTTGATAATACGCGCTTGGCAACAATGGTTCGCCCGAAATTGACGACGGTAGTCCAGCCGATGTACGACATTGGGGCCGTGGCGATGCGTTTATTAACGAAATATATGAATAAAGAGCATGTCGACAATCACATTGTTGTGTTGCCACATCGCATTGAATATCGCGATTCGACAAAATAGGTGGCTAACTAGATTTTTTTCTTAAAGAAGAACGCGTATTTCGTGTGCGTATAAACATAGAAAAGGGTGTTCGCTACTTTCGGAACACCCTTGTTATTTTGTTATAAGTTTAACCGTTGTTTGTTGCTTCGAATTGGCTGAAGTGCTTTCATGACGGTTTGTGCATTTTTTTCCGTAATTTCTGCTTTTCTTGGAATGGGTGGATATAAGTCTTCTGGGTCATCCCATTCGAGTGGCAAAGAAACAGGAGCATGAGGTTGCCAACGGACAATCCATTCTTTCGGTAAAGGCCCAGAAATATCGGATTGTTCTGTCATTTCGAGCCACAATAGCGCCCATGCACGTGGAACGACGCGCCAAATGTCGTATCCGCCGCCACCAACTGCGATCCAACGACCGTTACAATATTGATGTGCAATTTGATGTGCTAGTTTTGGAATTTCACGATAAATGCGCATGGACGCAGATAAATGAGTTAACGGATCGTAATAATGGGCATCGACACCGTTTTGCGTCAAGATGACATCAGGGCGAAAAAAATCAGCGATTTCAATTAGAGCTTCCGTATATGCGGCGAGCCACGACTCATCTTCTGTAAACGCATCAACCGGAATGTTGAACGAATAACCGTATCCTTTCCCTTGCCCCCGTTCATTAACGTTTCCTGTTCCTGGGAATAGGTAGCGACCTGTTTCGTGAATCGAAAATGTACATACATTCGGGTCATCATAAAACGTCCATTGTACCCCATCACCATGATGTGCATCAGTGTCAACGTATAAGACACGCACACCATATTTTTCTTGCATATATTTAATGGCCACAGAGCTATCGTTGTAAATGCAAAAACCGGATGCCTTGCCTCGGAATCCATGATGGAGCCCTCCGCCCAAACTGAGCGCGTGTTCAGCTTTGCCAGAGAGGACATAATCGACGGCTGTTAACGTTCCACCAACAAGAAGAGCGCTCGCTTCATGCATGTTTGGAAAAATCGGTGTATCTTCGGTCCCTAATCCATAATTGAGCGCAACATCTTCTGATAGTTGACCCTTTCCTGCTTTTTTTACTGCTGCAATGTAATCTGAATCATGCACAAGAGCTAATTCTTCGTCTGTCGCTAGGCGTGGTGCTACAATTTGTCCGTCATGTAGCGCGCCGAGTGTTTGCAACAGGTCATACGTCAGTTTGACACGTAGTTGATTAAACGGATGGCGATCATGGAATTTATACGTTTGGAACGCATCGGAATAAACGAATATGCTATTTTTGCTCATGATGAAACCCCCGGCAAGTTTGGCCATAATACGTCGTATCCTTGTTCTTTTAAATCATCAATAATCGCCATCGGGTTCATCGTTTGAATGCGAAACACGAGCACTTTATACATATCATCTCGGTCAGGGTAGACAAGAACACTTAAAATATTGATGTTTCTTTTTTGAAAAACAGAGGCGACTTCACTTAACATACCGGTGCGGTTCGGCACTTTAATTTCAATTTGCGAACCTGGTTGATGAGCCCCTGTTAATTGTACAAGTGTATATAACAAATCACTTTCTGTAATGATACCGACAAGTTTATTTTTTTTAACGATGGGCATACAGCTAATGCGGTGTTCGTAAAATAAAGCTGCTACTTCTTCAACGAAGTCAAGCGGATGCCCTGTAATGACGTTTGTTTTCATAATGGTACTTAACGGCTTTTGTAAATCCTCAAGATGTTCGTTCGCATGAAAAATAGATGGACGTGCATCGCGCAAATCGCGATCCGTAACGATACCAACGACACGATATTCATCATCAACAATTGGTAAATGACGAATATTTTTTTGCTTAACAATGTTTAGTGCATCAGCAATTGTATTTGATGGCTTTAATGCGATAACATCCGTTTTCATCATTTGTTCGACAATCATTTCCCCATCCCCTTTGTTTTTAATACATAAAGCGGTTCATAAAACGGAGCTGATCGAATTTTTGGATCGATTGTTGATCGACGCGTTTTCCGATTCGAGCCATTAAGCAGTTTGCCGGATGTGAACAAATTTCTGGATCATCCGTTGCATACCAAACAAGCCCACCTGCGTTCATCATTTTCTCCATTACTTTTCGATATTCCCATACGTTTAATCCGGTTCGTTTTAAATCCCAATGCCAATAGTACTCCGTTGTAATAATGATGTAATCTTCCATCGCATCGTCCATCATAGCTACTTTCAATAAATTTTTCCCAACGCCGCAGCCTCTAAAATCTGGAATGACCTCGATTGCACCAAGCTCGATTAAATTTTCCATCTTCCCTTGCGACCATCTTTCAAGTGGGTCTGGGTATAAAAAAGTGACGTAGCCAACGATCGTATGACCGTGGCGGGCAATAATAATTCGTCCTTCTGGAAGCCCAGCAATTTCGATGAGTGCTTGATGTTGTTGATGCGGTTGTCGAAACGCTGTTAAATCATGATGAAATTCATAGCTAGCCAATTTTTCTGGAGAAATTGGTCCTTCAATAATTAACGTTCCTTTCGGTGTTTTTAATTGTTTTGCGTTATATGTTTTTTTATGCTCCATTGCCCCACCGCCTACTGAAATAATCTCAATTCAATTATACATAAAAAAATAAAAATTAAATCGTTTTCACAATAAACATAAATGAAAATTTTTTAAAAATTGAGAATTTGTTTATAGTATAATATAATACGAATGTAAACACTTCAAACAAGGGGGAGTTTGGGATGATTAAAGTGGAAACGCTACCAGTCATTCAAGGGGATTTCAACTTGAAAAACTATGAAGAAACGTATCAAACGTTTGACTGGTCCGAAACAGAAAAACATTTTTCGTGGTATGAAACGGGTAAAGTAAACATGGCTTATGAAGCGATTGATCGCCATGTAGAAACGTTTCGAAAAAACAAAGTAGCCTTGTATTATCGCGATGCGACGAGAGAAGAAAAGTACACATTTAAAGAAATGAAAGAGTTCTCAAACAAAGTAGCCAACGTATTAAAAGAAGTGGCCGATGTAGAAAAAGGTGACCGCGTCTTTATTTTTATGCCTCGCTCGCCTGAACTATACTTCTCTGTGCTTGGTGCGATTAAACTTGGGGCAATTGTTGGGCCTCTTTTCGAAGCGTTCATGGAAGGCGCAGTCCGTGACCGTTTAGAAGATAGCGAGGCAAAAGTTATTATTACGACTCCTGAACTTTTACCGCGTGTACCTGTAAATGAATTGCCAGCATTAAAATACGTATTTTTAGTTGGCGATGACATTAAAGAAGAAGGTCCGTTTTTTGATTTGAAAAAACGAATGAACGCAGCAAGCAAACATTTTAATATGGAATGGGTCGGACGTGAAGATGGGCTCATTTTACACTATACATCTGGATCGACAGGAAAACCAAAAGGTGTATTACATGTGCATAACGCCATGATCCAACATTATCAAACGGCCAAATGGGTATTAGACTTAAAAGAAGATGATGTATATTGGTGCACAGCCGATCCAGGTTGGGTGACTGGAACATCATACGGTATTTTCGGTCCATGGCTTTGCGGAGCATCTAACGTCATTGTCGGCGGTCGCTTTAATCCTGAGGCGTGGTATAAAACGATTGAAGACTATGGTGTAACGGTATGGTATAGTGCACCGACAGCATTCCGCATGTTAATGGGTGCTGGGGACGAGCTTGTGAAAAAATTTGATTTACGTTCACTTCGCCATATTTTAAGCGTCGGTGAACCGCTCAATCCAGAAGTTGTGCGCTGGGGAATGAAGGTATTTAATCGTCGCATTCATGATACATGGTGGATGACAGAAACAGGAGCGCAACTCATTTGCAACTATCCGTGTATGGAAATTAAACCTGGATCAATGGGGAAACCGATCCCAGGGGTTAAAGCAGCGATCGTTGACGATCAAGGAAATGAGTTACCGCCATATCGCATGGGGAATTTGGCGATTAAAAAAGGTTGGCCGTCGATGATGCGCGCGATTTGGAACAATCCACAAAAATACGAATCATACTTTTTACCTGGTGATTGGTATGTTTCTGGTGATTCGGCATATATGGACGAAGACGGATACTTCTGGTTTCAAGGTCGGATTGATGATGTCATTATGACAGCAGGGGAGCGCGTTGGTCCATTTGAAGTAGAAAGCAAGCTCGTTGAACATCCGGCTGTTGCAGAAGCTGGTGTCATCGGAAAGCCGGATCCGGTACGCGGTGAAATTATTAAAGCGTTTGTTGCTTTACGTGAAGGGTACGAGCCATCTGAAGAGCTAAAAGAGGATATTCGCAACTTTGTAAAAAAAGGTTTAGCTGCGCATGCCGCACCACGTGAAATCGAGTTTCGCGATAAATTGCCAAAAACGAGAAGCGGAAAAATTATGCGTCGCGTCTTGAAAGCTTGGGAACTAAACTTACCGACAGGCGACTTATCAACAATGGAAGATTAAAAAAATCGGGCTATGCCCGATTTTTTTTAATTGGTTGATGGCTGTTCTTCTGTTTGTGTTTCTGTCGTTTCTCCATTTGTTGATTGCCCAGGTGATGAAGCAGGAAGCATACGAACGATATTTGACGGATTCGATTCCAATCCAGCAATATCGACAGCAGTAACGTAATACATACCTTGTCTTAACGGTACGCTTTTTTGTTCTCCTTTGCGTATCGTTGCCATGACTTGAAATGGAGCTGTTTCTGATGCTGTATAGTATACACGATATCCAATGACATCTTGTTCGTGATGTTCGCTCCAAACGAGCGTATTTTCTTTTTGATGTACAGCTAGCGGATCTGGCTTTTTTCCGTTTTCTTGAAGCGTTTTTGCGACAAATACATGCTTCCATTGATCATTTTGTGGAAGCAATTTGCTCATATCCTTTATATGTTGAATTCCCCATTGTTCAAGTAACGAAGTGCTGATCATTATGCCTTCTTTTGTCAATTCTTTTGGTGTTGTCGGTAAGGCTACGTATCGTTCTCCGTTTAGTTCAACGAAAGTTCCACTCACTAAATACGAGTCTTCTTTTTTCGGTACAAATGCGGCATTAAACAAGTCACTTTCTATAAGTCCGAATCGTTTACAAGTTTCCGATGGGAGCAATCCAGAAATAGCGCAATACGAACGTTTAACAATTCCGCCTGGCATGTGGAACCGCTCTTTTGGTGCAATAAGTTCTGGACGAATATCATATGCCCCGTTCATTAACTGTGCCCATAGCAATAAATTTCTTTGGGAATATGACAATCCTTTATAGCTCTTTTCTAGAGGCTTTGGTGTATCGTATCCCATCCAAGTGCCGAACGTGACATGTGGATTTGTTGCGACAAACCAAGCATCTTTCGTATTTTGGCTCGTTCCTGTTTTTCCTGCCCAATCGGCTGAAAATTTTAGTTTGCCATTTAAGAAAGCTGCTGTGCCAGAACGAATGACGTCACGCATCATATCAATTGTTAAATAGGCTGTTTGTGGCGAAAATACTTCTACTGGCTTTGTTTCATGCTCGTATACGACATTTCCATTTTTATCGACAATTTTTTCAATTAAATACGCGTCGATGAACTTTCCACCATTCGCAAACGTAGCATATGCGTTTACATTTTCTTCAATCGTTACCCCTTTTGTTAAACCGCCAAGCGCAAGCGACAAGTTGCTTCCATCTCCTGTTGTTAAGCTTGTAAAACCCATTTTTTCCAAGTATGAAATGGGTCGTTGATCGATGATGCGCGCATATGTCCGAATAGCAGGAATGTTATACGATTTTTTTAGCGCATGGCGAACCGATGTTAAGCCATGCGTTTTTCCATCTGCATTTTTCGGACGGTACGGGCCTTGTTGCGTTGGGATTTCCAAATCGACATCCGGAATAACAGATCCAGGTTGAACGATACCCATTTCCATTGCTGGTGCATAAACAAGAAGCGGCTTCATCGTTGAACCGTTTGAACGATACGCTTGTGTTGCGTGATTGAGTTGTTCCCGTTTATAATCTCGTCCACCGACAAAGCTAATGATTCGACCCGTTTTGTTTTCGATTAGCATAGCCCCCACCTCTACCGGTTGACGAACGGAAATGATTTGTCCTGTTTTTTCATCCTTTTTGCGCACGACCGTATCGCTTCCGAAGTACGGATATTTTTCAACAATTGCTTGCATTCGCTCATATATGTTTTTATCAATGGTTGTATAAATTGTATAACCATTTTGGCGTAGTTGCTTTTCTGCTTTCTCAGCATATTCTTTATATAGTTGATCGTTTGAGCGCACATCTTGTCGTTCATATCCGTCTTTTTTTGATAATAGATCAATAAAAATATCTTTTGCACGTCGTTCGATTTCAAACGTGAGCCACGGATACTTTTCAACAGGAGAAGGTAAGGAAGACACAAAATCTTTTGTAACGTCGTACGCTAGCGCTTCTTTATATTCGTCTTCCGAAATGTATCCCGCTTTTTTCATACGCGATAATACAGTTTTCATCCGATTTAGCGCTGGGGATAAATCGTTTTTCAACTCCCCTTCGCTTGTAAACGGTGTATAGCGAAACGGACTTTGTGGTAATCCTGCTAAAAAAGCCGCTTGTGGCAACTTTAGTTCCTTCGCATCGATGCCGAAAACGCCTTTGGCAGCAGCTTGAACGCCGGCAATATTTCGTCCTGATGCGTTTCGTCCAAACGGCACAACGTTAATATATGCTTCTAAAATTTCATCTTTCGAAAAAAACTTCTCAAGGCGTAAAGCAAACAACACTTCTTTTGCTTTTCGTTCAAATGACACTTCGCTTGTTAAAATTTGATTTTTTACAAGTTGCTGTGTTAACGTACTTCCTCCGCTACGCATGGAGGAGTTTGTTGCTTCTTGAAAAATGGCACGTATAATAGCTTTTGGTACAACCCCTTTATGCTCATAAAAATGTTCGTCTTCTGTTGCGATGACCGCTTGAATGAAATAAGGGGAAACTTGTGAAAGTTTGACTTCGTCACGTTCTAAATCTGAACGAAAATAGCCGAGATACTCGCGATTAGCGAAGTAAATATGTGTTGTTTCTTCATAGTTATAAATATCTTTTTTCATCTCTTTGTACGGAATCGGTTTGACATCTTTCACAAGTGAGGCGAAATATCCTGCACCGACACCGAAGGCAAAACTGAACGCACATAAACTGACAATCAATATAATTAAACATACATTCCAAATGACCTCGTATGTAATTGTAAAATGACGCCATAGTTTTTGCCATGAGAATCGGACTTGTTTTTCTGACATGGTGACCTCCCATCCGTATTGTATTTTCATTATTATATCATAATTTGTCTGTTCGTATCGGGGAATGTCTAAATTTGTTTGAAGATCTTGACAATGGTTTATGATTTATGATAAAAGAGAGTATGCTAATATGTAAATAGTCGAGCGATGAGCGGAATGAGTAGTGCTTATCTCCCTGCGAACAGAGAGCTAGTGGTTGGTGCGAACTAGCGCATAGGTGAGCATGAATTACCTCCGTGAGCATCTTTTGCGAACCGCTTGTGCGAAAGTAGCAAAAGACGGTGTAGACCGTTATGTCAATGAAGTGAGAGAACATGTCCGTTCTCTAAGTAGGGTGGTACCGCGATGAAACTCGTCCCTTCGTGTGAAGGGCGAGTTTTTTATTTGAATTGAAAAAAGAAAGGATGGCTGAGATGGATTTACTTCAAGACTTACAATTTCGTGGTTTAATTAATCAAGTGACGGATGAAGATGGGTTAAAAGCGCTGTTAGCAGGAGAAAGTGTAAAAGTATATTGCGGTTTTGATCCAACAGCAGATAGTTTACATATTGGGCATCTTCTCCCGATTTTAATGTTGCGTCGTTTTCAACAAACAGGGCACCAACCGATTGCGCTCGTTGGAGGAGCAACGGGACTCATCGGGGATCCGAGCGGGAAAAAAGCAGAGCGAAAACTGAACGAAAAAGAAACTGTTGCATATTACAGTGAGCGAATTAAACAACAGTTAAGTCGTTTTTTAGACTTTGACAATGACAATAATCCAGCCATTATCGCAAATAACTACGAATGGATTGGCTCGCTTGATGTTATTACGTTTTTGCGTGATGTCGGGAAAAACTTTGGTATTAACTACATGCTTGCGAAAGAATCTGTACAGTCGCGATTAGAAACGGGTATTTCATTTACAGAATTTAGTTATATGATTTTGCAGGCGTATGACTTTTTAAAGCTGTATGAAATGTATGGATGTAAGTTGCAAGTAGGCGGTAGTGATCAATGGGGGAACATTACAGCTGGATTAGAGCTCATTCGGAAAACAGAAGAAGATGCCAAAGTGTTCGGGTTAACTGTCCCACTCGTAACAAAAGCAGATGGAACGAAATTTGGTAAAACGGAAGGAGGAGCGGTATGGCTTGATGCTGATAAAACGTCACCATATGAATTTTATCAATTTTGGATTAATACAGATGATCGCGATGTTGTAAAATATTTAAAATATTTTACGTTTTTATCGCATGAAGAAATTCTCGAATTGGAAAAACAAACGGCTGAAGCCCCGGAAAAGCGTGCAGCCCAAAAGGCGTTAGCTGCGGAAATGACACGCCTTGTTCATGGAGAGGAAGCATTGAAGCAGGCGATCAACATTTCTGAAGCACTCTTTAGCGGGGACGTATCCAAACTAACAGCAAATGAAATTGAACAAGGTTTTAAAGATGTACCATCGTATGTATGTCATGAAAAGGAAGTAGCACTTATTGATTTGCTCGTTGCAAGCGGTATTTGCCCATCGAAGCGCCAAGCGCGTGAGGACGTCACAAATGGGGCTATTTACGTAAATGGTGAGCGTGTACAAGATGTAAGTAAGATGATGACAGAAGAAGATCGCATGGAAGGTCGATTTACAATTATTCGTCGCGGTAAGAAGAAGTATTACTTAATTCGTTATGCATAAAAAACCTCTCTGCTTATAGCAGAGAGGTTTTTTATTAACGAGAGTAGAACTCAACGATTAACGCTTCGTTAATTTCAGCAGGCAATTCAGAACGTTCAGGGAAACGAGTATAAGTACCTTCTAATTTGTCTGCGTCAAGTGTTAAATAGTCAGGTACGAAGTTGTTCACTTCAAGCGCTTCTTTAATAATTTGAAGGTTGCGAGACTTTTCGCGAACAGAAATCGTTTGACCTGGTTTTACACGGTAAGATGGAATATCAACGCGGCTGCCATCCACTAAAATGTGACCATGGTTGACTAATTGACGAGCTTGACGGCGAGTACGCGCGAAACCTAGACGGTAAACAAGGTTATCTAAACGAGACTCAAGTAAGATCATAAAGTTTTCACCATGTTTACCATGCATTTTACCTGCTTCTTCGAACGTTTTACGGAATTGACGTTCGTTTACACCGTACATATGGCGAAGTTTTTGCTTCTCTTGAAGCTGCATGCCATATTCAGATAGTTTTTTGCGTTGTCCTGGGCCATGTTGACCTGGTGGGTAAGGACGTTTTTGTAATTCTTTACCTGTGCCGCTTAATGAAATACCAAGGCGACGAGAAATTTTCCATGTTGGACCTGTATAACGAGCCATAAATGCTCCTCCTTTGTTTTTATTTTTGGTAAAATAAAAACAGTCGTGCCTCACCATTTATCGCCATTTTGTTTTCATGTATCCTCGCCCTAGCAGCTGAGAGTTACACGATACAACCTCCGATGAGAGAATGATGCTCTCTATGGGGAACAAAATGGACATACAAATGTGAGCACAAAGGCTGCAATATTTTACACAAAGGCTATTATAGTTTTTTTTTGCGTCTGAGTCAATAATTTTTGTATAGTCTTTATCATAAGGATTATGGTATGATATAATCAATAGGTCCTCAGTTTCAGAAATATTACAGAAACTATCATTTTTTTATTTATATGGTTAATACATATAAAGAGAGGAAGTACGTGCGGGTGAGTGAAAAAAATGAACGTTCAAGAACGCGATCAATATGCAATATTTAAGCAAAAGTTTTTTGATTGGTTTTTAAGTGAAGAAGATTTTACGGATTTACCTCGCATGATTCAAGCACTGATTGCCCTACTGAAACACGAATTTCATTTATTAGATGTTACGTTTTACACGTTGAACCCGTTTAAGCATGTTTTTGAACCTGAAATGACGACAGACCGAACGATTGAACAGCATCGAGAGAAACACATCATTCCGTTTAATGATCAGTTGAAAAAACAATTTGATGATGTTGTGATTTTGGATAGTGGTAACGAAATCAAAACGGTTCAATTTGGTATACATTTTTCAGAAGATTCATGCGGACTTGTTCGTTTTCAGCTGCATGAACGAGATATGTTGCCGAAAGCGTTTATCAAACAAATAAAACGTGATTTTTTAAAAGTGTTTGCTCGCATTCGTAAAGTGTTCGAAGTGTTAAGCGAAGAAAAAAGATATGAACAGTTACATCGGGCGGCAACAAAAATTCATGCATCGATGAATATTGGAGATGTGCTTGAAGAAATTGTAAAAACGTTAAAAGAAGTGTATCCGACGTTTACATGCCACTTGTTTTTATCTTATGATAGCACGACGGATCGTGACTTGCCGATTAAACTACTGACGTTTGAAAATGAAGATGAGCACATGGGTGCGATGCAGGCGTATGTGACGGGACAAATCCAACTTCACGATTCGCTCGTTCATAAAAAGTCTGTCATTTATGCTCCGATTAAAGGGGCACAAGGGATTTACGGTGTCATTGAAATGATTGCGCCGACGATCATGGAGCTCCCAGAACGAGAAATGCGTTTCATTTCCTTATTGGCAAATACAGCTGGTAGCGCATTAGAAAATGCAAAATTATATGAACAATCGAAACGATTAATTGCTGATTTACAACTCATTAATGAAACGATTCACCACTTAAATACAAATTTACGCTTCCAAGATGCACTACAATTTATGATTGAAAAAATTAAAACATCGTTTGATGCACAGGAAGTTGGCTTTATTATTTTGCAAGAAAAAGAGCGAAAAGTACTTCCGGGTAGCACAAATTTTTTCCAATCACGTGAAGCAAAGCCATATGTTGATTTCGTTTTTCATCGCATCCAACATCCGCGTGATACGTTATTTTTAGGTGATGTAAAAATTCATAGCAACTATACGAAACGGTTTCGTTCGTTGATGGCTGTACCGATGATGCGTGGGATGATGAAAGGTGTAGCGATTGTTTTACATCAAGAAGCATATCATTTTTCATTTGATATGTTTAAATTGTTGCAGTCGCTTATTCATCATTCGACATTGGCATTTACGAACGCAGCGTTGCGCGAAGAACTCGAACGAATGGTCATTACAGACCGATTAACAAATTTATACGCACGACATTATTTAGATGAACGCATTCAACGTTCGATGGAAGAGGACGGTCTAGGTACATTTATTTTAATAGACATTGATAATTTCAAAAAAATAAACGATACGTACGGACATCAAGTAGGCGATGAAATTATTATTCAAGTAGCGAATATTATTAAAGCAAACATTCGCCAAAATGATATTGGGGCTCGATGGGGAGGAGAAGAACTCGCCATTTATTTACCAAAAGTGTCCATCAATGCGGGTTTATCTATTGCAAACCGTTTAGTACAAAAAGTTCGTGAGTTAACAAATCCCCCTGTGACCATTTCCTGTGGCGTATCGTATTGGAAGAAAAATCGCGCAGATTCTGTAAAGGAGCTATTTAATCGTGCAGATGAGGCGTTATATACCGCAAAACGGACAGGAAAAAACCGCGTTGTTGTGCAAGAATATTAAAAAGAGGCCAGCTTGTATGGGCCTCTTTTTTACATGTTGAGATAGTGAACGAGCGTTTCAACAAAACGTTGTAAGTGTTGTTCATCTATCTCATCAAAACGATTTTTTATTGGGCTGTCAATATCAAGTACCCCAATGACACGACTATCTTTCATCATTGGAATGACAATTTCAGATTGAGATGCTGCATCACATGTGATGTGACCTGGAAACGTATGAATATCCGCAACGCGTATCGTTCGTCTTTCAGCGGCGGCTGTTCCGCATACCCCTTTGCCGAATGGAATGCGCACGCAAGCTGGCAATCCTTGGAATGGTCCAAGCACGAGTTCATTTCCTTCAGCTATATAAAAACCAACCCAATTAATATCGTGTAAAAAGTAATTCAATAAAGCGGAAGCATTCGCTAAGTTCGCTACAACATTTGTTTCATCCGAAATTAACGCTTTTAATTGTTCGATGACAAGTGTATAATTCTCTTCTCTTGTCCCTTTGTATGTTTGTGCATGAAACATATTTTTCACTCCTCTACATCAACATATGTTCGACTCCTTGGTGAAGGCCGGCAACCGAGTGGGCATCTGAGCCATACACGAGAGGAATACCACGTTTGACTGCTTCTTTTACAACCCAATGAGGTGGGTATGGCTCTAAACATAGTGGTTTTACTACACCAGCCCCGTTATAATCGAGTTCTAATTGCCGATTTTTCATTTCATCCAGAATGTGCGCAATCATTTTTCCTTCATCATACTCACACGGATAGGCGCGTTGAAACTTGTGAATAAGCGTAAGGTGACCGATTCGTTTTGGTTTGTATGCCCCTAAATCAGCAACGACGGAAGCTAAAACGGTTTTGTAATATGCATCATATACTCGTTCAATAGAATGAAAAGCGGCAATGATGTCGCCAAACATTTCTTCGCTATAATCGATACACATGTATCGATCGTCAAGGAGTAAAAAATGAACAGACAAAATGCTGTCGTCTAATTGTGGACCAATTTCATTTAAAAATTCTTTCGTTTTTTGTTCGTATCCGACGATAAAATCAACTTCTAATCCGATGCGGATACGAATATGTCTTTCGTACTGTTTTTTTAATGACTGCAAAATTGATACGTATGATGCTAGTTGTTCTTCTTTCATCGCGCTATCTTGATAAGGGGTTGGGTCTATAAATCCTTTCGGAAGCGGTGCGTGCTCAGTAAATGAAATATCTGTATAGCCAAGCGAAATGGCTGTTTCGATGTATGTATGCAACGCATCATCGCTTCCATGAGGACAAAACGGTGTATGAATATGTCCATCACGCACATTGTTCACCTCTTTAGGCGCAAAGTTCGACAAAAATCACGGTTTTTAGGAAAAAAATTAAAATTTTTGCTCAAAAAATGTTGCTAACATGGTATCATAAAATCATTGAAAAGAAAATGCCTTCTCCATAAAAAAAGAAAGCTTGACAACAAGGAGGCCCATTATGGAATTTGTAGCGATTAGTGCGCTCCTCGTCATCGGAGGACTAACATATACATATGTGTACCGAAAACGTTTATATAAACAAATCGATCAATTAGAACAATGGAAAATTTCTTTAATGAATCGCCCTGTACCTGAGGAACTGTCAAAAATTAAATCGTTAAATATGATGGGGGAAACAGAGCAGCTGTTTGAGAAATGGAGAAATGAATGGGACGATATCGTTGCAGTGCAACTGCCAAACATAGAAGAAAAGTTGTTTGATATTGAAGAAGCGGTTGTCAAATATCGGTTTATGAAAGCGAAAGAAGCTTTACATCAAACAGAGCAACAGTTAAAGGATATTGAAGGAAATATTCAACGCATCTTGTTAGAGTTACAAGAATTAGTCGGAAGTGAAGAAAAAAATCGTGAGGAAATTGAGCAATTTAAAGAGAAGTATCGCCAAGTCAAAAAAGCGATGCTTACCCAACGCCATACATTTGGTCGCACAGAAGCTGCACTTGAGGCACGATTAAATGCCCTTCATCAACAATTTCAAACATTTGAACAGTTAACAACGGAAGGGAATTATTTAGCGGCTCGTGAAGTCGTATTACTCATTCAAAACGAACTGAATGAATTAAATCGTTTTATTGAACACATTCCGCTTTTGTTAAGCGATGCGCAAGTTGAAATTCCAGCACAATTAGATAATATGATTGAGGGATATCGCGAGTTGATAGAAAAAGGATATGTACTTGACCATCTTCCTGTAGAAAAAGAAGTGGAAGCCATCCGTGGAAAAGTATCCGAAGTGCTTACATTGTTAGAAACGTTGGCTGTGGATGAAGCAGAAAAACTGCTTCGTGAAGTGCAAGAAGATGTGGATACGCTGTACGATTTATTAGAAAAAGAAGTATATGCGGAACGTTTTGTTCATGAGGAAACAGAAAAAATTGAGCAAACGCTTTATGAGTTAGAAGAAGAAACGAAAGAAACGCGCGATGAAACATTGTTTGTACAGCAAAGCTACCATTTATCGCAAAATGATCTTGATAAATATCGCCAAATTGAAAAACAAGTGCAACAGTTAACGAAACGATTTATGTTAATTCAAACGAAAATGATTGAAGAACGTTTAGCTTATTCGCTTATTCGCGAAGAGTTAGAGGAAATTTTGGCGCAAATTGCTACCGTGAAAGAAAAACATGTTCAATTTCGTGAACATTTATATGCATTGCGTAAAGATGAGTTAGCGGCACGTGAGAAGTTGACAGAAATGAAAAAACAATTGTCGGAAGCGATGCGACTGGTGAAAAAAAGCAAGCTCCCTGGCTTGCCAGAATCTTATATGCTACAAGTAAGTGAGGCGCGTGAAAGTTTAACGCGTGTATCGCTTACGCTAGATGGAAAACCGTTAAATATGGAAGCTGTTCATCAAGCATTGGATGAGGCGATTGTTTTTGTAGAAAATGTATGTGATCAAACAAAAGAAATGATTGAACAAGCCCAACTAGCAGAAAGAGTCATTCAATACGGCAACCGCTATCGTCGCCGTTTTCATGCGGTGAATGCAGGACTAGAAGAAGCAGAACAACTATTTCGTCGATACGAATACGAACTAGCTTTGCAAAAAGCTATTGTTGCGGTAGAGCAAGTAGAGGAAGGAGCATTTGAACGTATTCGTGAGTGGTTAAGAGAAAACGAGTGAAGGAGCTTCCTTCACTCGTTTTTAACTTGCTTTTTTTTCGGTACGTGCAACATGATTTGTTTTGTTAAATAATAAACCAATCACCCCACCGATGAGCGCTGGTGTGAGCCATCCGATTCCTTGTTCAAAGAGCGGTAATGTTTTTTCATATACATGTAAAGCCGCTGCTACGTCAAATCCTGCTGTTTTTAGTCCATCCACGATGCTAACAAGGGATGTGCCAACCATCGCTCCGATATAAACGGTTTGTTTGCCGCCAAAATAGTCATGTAAAAAGGATAAAACGACAAGAGTAATGGCCAGCGGATAAATGATAATAAGAACAGGAATCGATAATGAAATGAGTTTTGTTAAACCGACATTTGCAATTACCGCACTGAAGCCGCTCATCACGATGACAAGTGTTCGATAAGAAAGTTTTGGCGAAATTTTCGAAAAATAACTTGCGCATGATGATAATAAACCGACAGACGTTGTTAAGCATGCTAGCATAATAATGATCGATAAAATGACTGTACCGGCTTGTCCGAATAAATAAGTGGCGGCTTGACTAATAATTTCTCCGCCGTTATTGCGGTAGCCGATCGCCTGTACACTCGATGCGCCAATGAAAGCGAGCGATAAATAAACGAGCGTCAGTCCGGAAGCAGCAATAAAACCAGCTTGAATACAAAGTTTAGTTAGTTGTTTCGTATGTGTAATTCCTTTTTGTTGAATCGCTTGAATGACGATAATACCAAAAACGAGTGCCGCAATGGCATCCATCGTTAAATATCCATCAATAAATCCTTTAAATAGTGGAGCGTGTGCATAGATATCCGTTGGTTTTTGGATTGTGCCCATAGGGGTCCATATACTTTTAATAAAAAATAACGTAAGACCGATAAGTAAAAATGGTGTTAACAATTTTCCGATTCGATCAACTAATTTCGATGGGTTTAATGCTAACCAAAGCGATATGCCAAAATAAGCAACAGTATACACCGCTAACATCGTCGACCGATCAGTTGTTTCAGGTAAAAACGGTGTCACTCCAATTTCAAACGATACCGTACCTGTTCGTGGAATGCCAAAAAATGGACCGATCGCTAAATACATGACAGCTGTGAAAATGACACCAAATACAGGATGAACCCGGCTAGCTAATTGTTGCAAATCGCTTCCTGTTCTTGCGATGGCGCTGACCGCTAATACAGGTAATCCAACGCCGGTTATTAAAAAGCCTGCAATCGCAACCCATACGTTTTCCCCTGCCGCCTGTCCGAGAGCAGGAGGAAAAATCATATTACCAGCACCAAAAAATAAAGCAAATAACATAAAACCAACAGCGATTAAATCTTTTTTCGACATGCTGATCCTCCTTTGTTGTCTCCGTACCAGCCTATATACTACCATAGAAAATAAAAATTTTGTCGTTTTTATCAAAAGTTTCAATCTTTAAAATATTCTTTGATTATTCCTTTTTTGAATAAAGATGTGATAATATAAGAAGGCTGTTTGTATACGAACGTAATGGAGGCAAGGGCGATGATGTATTTAGATAATAGCGCCACAACAAAACCATTTCCAGAGGTACTACAATCTTTCATAAAAGTAGCGACCCATTATTTCGGAAATCCGTCTTCACTACATGGATTAGGCATGCAGGCAGAGCGATTGCTCACGCAAGCAAGAGAGCAAATTGCACGTTTGCTCGAGGTGAAACCGTCAGAAGTGATTTTTACATCTGGAGGGACAGAAGGAAACAATTTGGCCATTAAAGGTGTGGCTTGGCAACATCAACAACGCGGTCGCCACATCATTACAACAGCGATTGAACATCCGTCTGTCATTGAAGCATGCAAACAGCTTGAACAATTCGGCTTTCAAGTTACATATGTGCCTGTTGACGAACGTGGTATCGTGTCGGTAGCACATATTGAACAAGCGTTGCGTGATGATACTATTCTTGTTTCGGTTATGCACGTAAATAACGAAGTAGGTTCTATTCAACCAATTGAACAGATTGGTGCGATGTTAAAAAAATATCCAAAAGTGTTGTTTCATGTTGATGGGGTACAAGGTGCGGCGAAACTGCCACTTCATTTAAAACGTGCAAATGTGGATTTATACACGATGTCAGCTCATAAATTTCATGGGCTAAAAGGAGCAGGAGTTTTATACGTTCGCGAAGGCGTGCGTCTTTCGCCCCTTTTGTCAGGGGGAGAACAAGAAATGCAATTGCGTTCGGGAACTGAAAATGTTGCTGCCATTGTTGCGATGGCGAAAGCATTACGATTATCTATTGAAAAGTATCGCGAATCATATGCTCGACTCGTGGAAATAAAACGAGCGATCATCGGACGTTTACAAACGATTGAAGGCATTTCTGTCCACACGCCGTTAGAGCAATCTGCTCCACACATTATTCATTTTTCTTTAGAAGGAATAAAATCAGAGACGTTTGTTCACGAACTGGAAAAACAACATATGTATGTATCAACGACATCAGCTTGTTCGTCTCGTAAAAAAGCGCCAAGTAAAACATTGTTAGCAATGGGAATTGAAAAAACACGGGCAGAGCGTTCGATTCGTATAAGCTTATCGTATGAACAACAAATCGAGCATGTTCCAATTATTGTTGAAGCCATTGAGAAAGCATATGAACGATTAAAAATAGTAGCGAGGGGAACGAAATGACGTACGATCATATTGTAATTCGTTACGGTGAAATGTCGACAAAAGGAAAAAACCGTTTGCAATTTGTGAGATGTTTAAAAAGAAATATAGCAAAAAAACTACAACATTTCCCTGATATTCAAATTGAAGCATTGCGTGATCGGATGTATATTCGCCTACATCATACACCACCGCAACCTGTTATCGAAAAATTACAAGAAGTGTTCGGTATTCAATCGTTAAGTTTAGCGTTAAAAACGGAGAGTGACTTACAAAAGATAAAAGAAGCGACACTATTTTTTTTGAAACAATTCCCATATGAAGGGAAAACGTTTAAAATATCGGCTAGAAGAGCAGATAAACAATTCCATGTTACAACAAATGAATTAAACTATGAGCTGGGCAGTTATGTGTTGAAAAATACAACGGGCTTAAAAGTTGATGTTCACCGTCCAGATATTGACATTCGTGTTGAAGTGCGGAAAGAAGGAACATACATTACTGCATACGATGTACCAGGAGCAGGTGGCTTACCTGTTGGAACAAGTGGAAAGGCGATGTTGATGCTTTCAGGCGGAATCGACAGCCCTGTAGCTGGATACTTAGCAATGAAGCGCGGATTGCAAATTGAAGCTGTCCACTTTTTTAGCCCACCGTTTACAAGCGAGCGGGCGAAACAAAAAGTGATTGACTTAGCGCAACGTTTGACGGAATTTGGCGGAGCGATTCGTCTTCATATCGTGCCGTTTACCGAGCTGCAACAAGCCATTTATAAACAAGTACCTGAAAATTATTCGCTTATTTCAACGCGCCGCGCGATGTTGCGCATCACAGATGAGATTCGTAAAAAACAAAATGGACTGGCGATCGTGACGGGAGAAAGTTTAGGACAAGTGGCTAGTCAAACACTTGAAAGTATGGTTGTTGTCAATGATGTAACAACGACACCTATTCTTCGCCCGCTTGTTTCGATGGATAAAACGGAAATTATTTCAATTGCTGAGCGAATAGGGACACATCATATTTCCATTCGACCATATGAAGATTGTTGTACAATTTTTACGCCAAAAGCACCAAAAACGAAACCGAAAAAAGAAAAAATTATTCAATATGAGAAGTTTTTACCTTTAGATGAGATGATCGCGGAAACTGTTGCTCGCGTCGAAACGATTACGTTGAAACCCGATCAACCGATGGATGATCTCTTTTAAGAGAATGTGTATGAAGTCCATTTGTTTTGCACAACCTATAGGTACAAGGGGGTGAAAACGAATGGCAAATCGAAATCGATTGCTCGTCCCTGGTGTACAACAAGCGATTGATCAAATGAAATATGAAATCGCTCAAGAGTTTGGCGTGCAGTTAGGTCCCGATACAACTGCACGAGCAAACGGCTCTGTTGGTGGCGAGATTACGAAACGTCTCGTGAAAATGGCAGAACAGCAATTAGGTAGCCAAAAATAAATGTTATGTTAGGCGACAAACTCGGTAGTTCGTTCTACCGAGTTTTTTATTTTTTAAAAATTTTTAGAAAAGTTATACAAAAACGTTTGATTTTTTTGTATAATTTTTCTGTATTATAACGGTAAGGGGGAGAGGAAAATGAATTTAATTGCACCAGAAAAGTACAATTTGACAAGTGAATTTGAAAAGTACGCACATGATCCAAACCGGATAGCGTTAAAATGGGAAAGTGAAGTGGGGGAAACGAAAGAGCTTACATATGCCGAGTTAATGAAACAGGCGAATAAAATTGCAAACGCTTTCGTTAGTCATGGGTTGCAAAAAGGGGACAAGGTTCTTGTGATGCTCCCGCGGTTGTTAGAGGCATATGCGGTGTATATTGGGGCGCTAAAAGCAGGACTTGTGGTCATTCCAAGTTCTGAAATGTTGCGCACAAAAGATTTGCAGTATCGAATTTCTCATGGGGAAGTGAAAGGAGTTGTTGCTTATTTTCCGTATATTGAGCAATTTATCCCTATTGAGGGGATGGAAAATGTTATAACATTTTCAGTCGGCGGTTCGACTGAGCGCTGGCTCGATTTGCACGATGAAATGGCGAAGCAAAGTGATACATTTGTCGCTGTAGAGACGTCTCGAGAGGATATGGCATTTTTATCGTATACATCGGGAACGACCGGCAATCCGAAAGGGGTTGTCCATACACATGCTTGGGCATATGCGCATTTGCGAACAGCAGCAAAAAATTGGCTTTGCATCGAAGAAGGAGATCTTGTTTGGGCGACAGCGAGCCCGGGATGGCAAAAATGGGTATGGAGCCCGTTTTTATCAACGCTTGGATGTGGAGCGACAGGTTTTGTATATTACGGACGTTTTGAACCAGAAAAATATTTACAGTTATTAGAGAAATATAACATTAACGTACTTTGTTGCACGCCAACAGAATATCGTCTTATGGCTAAAGTTTCGACGATTTCTCAATACAAGTTGCCGCACTTGCATAGCGCTGTATCTGCTGGTGAACCGTTAAACCGTGAAGTGATTGATACGTTTGAACGTTATTTTGGTGTGCAAGTTCGCGATGGATATGGACAAACAGAAAATACGCTACTTGTTGGAGTTATGAAAGGAATGAAAATGAAACCAGGATCGATGGGGAAACCGACACCGGGCAATCGCGTTGAAATTATTAATGAATTTGGTGAGCCGTGTGCGGTTGGTGAAGTCGGAGATATTGCTGTACATGTCGAAACGCCAGCTTTATTTAAGTGTTATTATAAAGACCCAGAACGCACAGCGATGCAGTTCCGCGGTGAATATTACATTACGGGTGATAAAGCGAAAAAAGATGAAGAAGGGTATTTTTGGTTTGAAGGTCGCGGTGATGATATTATTATTAGCTCGGGCTATACGATTGGTCCGTTTGAGGTAGAAGATGCGCTAGTAAAACATCCATTCGTGAAAGAATGTGCCGTTGTCGCTAGCCCAGATGAAATTCGAGGCCATGTTGTGAAAGCGTTTATTGTGTTGCGGGAAGGGGTTGATAAAGATGATCCAAACTTAATTCCGCAACTTCAAGAGCACGTGAAACAACTAACGGCGCCATATAAATATCCGCGCAAAATTGAATTTGTTGATGATTTACCAAAAACGACTTCTGGAAAAATTCGTCGCGTTGAATTACGTGAACGTGAAATGAAGGCGATACAAAAATAAAATGTTCCGCTCCGATTCAATCGGGGCGGAAAAAAGCTTGACGAATAACAAAAATTTGTGTACTATTCTTTTTAGAATTTTCTTAAAATTAAGAAATGTTTTTTTAAAACTCTTTTTTTGATAACGCTTACATTTTTGTTTTTCGACTTTGTCAAGGCATAAAGAGGAGAAAACGTCCATAAAGTGTTATCGAAAGAGAGAAATAGAGAAAAAAAGGGGGGGAGAAAGTGGGCATATTAAACGTACAAAATGTATCTATTCGTTTCGGTGGTGTGTTAGCGCTTGATGCTGTTTCTTTTGAAGTGAAAGAAGGAGAAATTTTTTCACTCATCGGCCCAAATGGAGCTGGAAAAACGAGTATGTTGAATTGCATTAGCGGTTTGTACAAACCAACAGAAGGAGATATTTTCTTCAAAGGGGAACGCATTACGCATATTAAACCACATAAACGTGCTGCTTTAGGCATTGCGCGCGCGTTTCAAAACATCGAATTGTTTCCTCATTTATCCGTTTTGGACAATCTTATGCTCGGTAGACATGTGCGCATGAAAACGGGAGTGCTGGCAGGTGGATTGTATTGGGGGAGAGCACAAAAAGAAGAAGTAGAGCATCGTTATAAAGTTGAGGAAGTAATCGACTTTTTGGAGCTTGAACATGTGCGCAACGTGCCAGTTGGAACGTTGTCTTACGGTTTACAAAAACGGGTGGAAGTCGGTCGGGCATTAGCAATGGAGCCTGATTTATTATTGCTTGACGAACCGATGGCTGGCATGAACAATGAAGAAAAAGAAGATATGGCACGGTATATTATTGATATTCACGAAGAAAAAAAGACGACGATTATTTTAATTGAGCATGATATGGGCGTTGTCATGGATTTATCTAATCATATTGCTGTATTAGATTTTGGAAAATTGATCGCGTACGGAACGCCAAAAGAAGTGCAAACAAATCCGCGCGTCATTGAAGCGTATTTAGGAGAAGAACATGCGGTGTAAAGGGGGAGTTTTATGGAACAAATGACGTTTCCACAGCTATTAACCGCTCGTGCGCGACAAAAAACAAATCAAGTCGCATTGCGCGAAAAAGATTACGGCATTTGGAACGAATATACGTACGGGGATTATTACGAACAAGTGAAAGCGTTCGCATTAGGACTTGCTTCGCTCGGTTTTCAGCGCGGTGATAAGCTTGCGATCATTGGTGATAATCGACCAGAGTGGGTATTTAGTCAACTAGCGGCCCAGAGTTTAGGAGGAATTTCAGTTGGTATTTATCAAGAATCGTTACCAAACGAACTAGCGTACATTATCGACAATTGCGATGCAAAGTTCGTTGTTGTTGAAGATCAAGAACAAGTTGATAAGGTGCTAGAAATTGAACAGCAACTGTCAAAAGTACAACATGTCATTTACTACGATCCACGTGGTATGCGAAACTACAAGAACGATAAGCTATTATACTTCCAAGACGTGCAAGCGCTCGGTCGACAATTTGAACAAATGTATCCGACATATTTTGATAATGAAGTACAAAAAGGGTGTTACGATGACATTGCCATTTTATCTTATACATCTGGAACGACCGGAAATCCAAAAGGAACGGAACTTTCTTATCGCAATTTATTTGAAATGGCAAAGAACCTCGCAAAAATCGATCCACTTGACGAACAAGACGAATACCTTTCATTTTTACCACTCGCTTGGATAGGCGAACAAATGATGACCATTTCAATGGCATTCCACTGCAACATAGTTGTGAACTTCCCAGAAGAACCTTCAACAGTATTTGAAAATTTACGAGAAATTGGACCGCATGTGATGTTTTCACCACCGCGCATTTATGAAGACATTGTCTCAAAGTTTCAAGTGCGCATTCAAGATGCGAGTTGGTTGAAACGAAAAATGTATGAATGGTGTAAGCCGATTGGCGAAAAAGTAGCAGAAGCTCATTTTACGAAAAGCGATGTTTCATTTTGGACGAAATGTTTGTATAAACTTGCAGATTATTTCGTGTTTAGTGCCATTCGAGACCATTTTGGTTTGTTGCGTTTAAAGCGCGCATATACAGGTGGGGCTCCATTAGGCCCAGATGTATTTCGCTTTTTTCATAGCATTGGCGTGAATGTGAAAAGCATTTATGGTCAAACAGAAGTATCAGGTATTGCGATTGTTCATCGCGATGGAGATATTAAAGTGGATAGTGTTGGCATGCCAATCCCAGAAACAGAGGTGAAAATTTCTGAGCAGGGTGAAATTTTGTTAAAAAGCCCAAGTGTATGTTGTGGCTACTATAAAAATGAAAAAGCGACAAAAGAAACGATTGAGGATGGATGGCTGCATACGGGCGATGCTGGTTATTTAGATGAATCGGGTCATTTGTATGTGATCGATCGTTTAAAAGATGTCATTCGTTTGCAAACGGGTGAGATGTTTTCACCGCAATTCATTGAAAATAAATTGAAATTTAGTCCATATATTCAAGAAGCCGTTGCCATCGGACGCGATCGTCCATACGTCGTTGCCATTATTAACATTGATATGGCGAACGTTGGGAGATGGGCCGAAAAAAATCAACTCGTTTATACAACTTATTCCGATCTCTCAGCGAAACAGGAAGTTATTCAGCTCATTCAAGAACAAGTGAATGAAATTAATCAATCGTTGCCAGAAAAAGCGCGTGTGAAAAAATTTGTATTGCTCTATAAAGAACTTGACGCAGACGATGAAGAATTGACAAGAACGAAGAAAGTACGTCGTCAATTTATTGCGAAAAAATATGCGTCACTTATTGAAGGCATGTATTCAGAAACGGATCATGTTGCCGTAGAAGGAACAATTAAATACCGTGATGGCAAAGAGCAAGTTATTAAAACGACGTTAAAAATCGTTTCGATTGATGAAGGGGAGGGAGCAGCATAAATGGCTTTTTTCTTACAAATGCTTGTAACGGGTATCGTCGTTGGGAGCGTATATGCGCTTGTTGCGCTCGGTTTTGTGCTCATTTACAAATCGAGTGATGCCATTAATTTTGCCCAAGGTGAATTTTTACTTATCGGGACGTACGTTTGTTTAACGCTTGTTGCTAGCTATAATGTTCCGTTTATTGCTGCATTATTGCTCGCTTTAGCGTTTAGTGCATTGCTTGGTTGGAGCGTAGAGAAAGTCGTGTTGCGTCCTTTCATTGGAAAACCAGTCATTTCTATGATCATGGCGACGATTGGATTATCGAGTGTACTTGCAGGGATTGTGCATATCATTTGGGGGCATGAAACGCGCGTATATCCACCGGTCTTTTCGGAGAAGCCACTACAGTTTGGAGAGGTGATTATCGCTCCTGTATACGCATGGTCATTTGTGATTGTGATGATTTGGCTCATCATTTTCACGTTATTTTTCAAGTATTCACGTTTCGGTATTGCGATGCGAGCAACAGCAGATGATCAACAAGCCGCTTTATCTATGGGGATTAGCGTTAAAACGATTTTTGCGATTGCATGGGCGATTGCTGCAATCGTATCAGCAGTTGGCGGGGTGCTATTAGGTAATATTAACGGAGTCAACTCCTCCCTTTCGCTCATCGGATTGAAAGTGTTGCCAGTTGCCATTTTAGGTGGGCTTGACAGCATCCCTGGAGCGATTATTGGCGGCATTTTAATCGGTATCATCGAAAGTATGACAGGAGGATATTTAGACCCGCTTGTCGGCGGTGGTTTGAAAGAAGTGATCCCGTTTGTCATCCTCGTCATCATTTTAATGGTTAAACCTTACGGACTATTTGGAAAGAAAGAAATCGAAAGGGTGTGAGAAATGGTGCGAAATCCGTTTGTGATGCAATGTGGGGAATTTCATGTTGATTATAAGCAAGATATGGCGATTTGGAAAATTGCTCGCGTTCGTTGGCGTATTTTTGCTGTTGTAGCATTATTTGCACTTTTTCCTATGGTTGCGACAGACTATGTAGTCGGTTTGGCCACATTATGTGGTATTGCAGCTATCGGAGCAATCGGATTGAATATTTTGACAGGATTTACTGGTCAAATTTCAATAGGGGTTGGCGCATTTTTAGGAGTGGGTGGATATACGTCAGCCATTTTGACGACCAAGTTAGGTTTTAGCTTTTGGATTGCCTTCCCGCTTGCTGGACTCATCACAGCGCTTGTCGGTGCTTTGTTTGGGATTCCATCATTGCGCTTAAAAGGGCTATATTTAGCGATTGCGACGTTAGCAGCGCAAGTGATTATTTTGTTTGTCATTTCACGTTGGGATTCGTTAACAGGTGGTACAGCAGGGCTCGTATTAAGCCGTCCACAAATCGGTTCGTTTACGTTCATGAGTGAAACGAGCTATTACTACTTAATGTTTGCTGTTTTACTTATCACTATGGTTTTTTCACTTAATTTATTTCGTACCCGTGTCGGACGCGCATTCATTGCAGTACGAGACCGCGATATTGCAGCGGAAGTGATGGGCATTGATTTGTTTAAATATAAAGTGCTCGCCTTTTTCGTTAGCTCGTTTTTTGTTGGTATTGCTGGAGCGCTTCTTGGACATTACACGATGATTGTCAGCCCAGAACTTTATAGTATTTCTGTTTCAATTGAATACTTGGCGATGATTTTAGTCGGTGGTTTAGGAAGTGTGTTTGGATCGTTGTATGGAGCAGTGTTTATTACGCTTATGCCCGTTGTTTTACGAAGTGTTGTTGATTTATTAAGCGGTACGTTTCCTGGATTAGAAGGCGTACTTGTCGGTATGAAAGAGGTTGTCTTCGGAGTTGTGATCATTTTATTTCTCGTGTATGAGCCAGATGGATTAAATAAAATTTGGTTAAATATAAAAAATTATTTCCGTCTCTGGCCATTTTCTTATACGAAGTAATATGAAGCGGAATATCCGCTTTATATACAATAAAAAAACATAAGGGGGATGAAAGAATGAAGAAAAAAGGAGCGCTACTTGCTACGTTGCTTCTTGGAGCAAGCATGTTGTTCGGGTGTTCAGGAGGTGACAAAACAGCAACAGAACCAGCAAAAGAGACAGGAAAAGAGCAAGGAACAATTAAAATTGGTGCATTGTTTGATATTACAGGGGCAACTGGAGATGTTGGTACACCGTATGCAGAAGGGGAAAAAGCGTATATTGAATACGTTAATTCGAAAGGCGGGGTAAACGGTTATAAAATTGAGCTTGTTGGTCAAGATTACGCATACAAAATTCCGGAAGCGCAAAAGTTGTATCAAAAGTACAAATCAAGTGATAAAGTATCCGCTATTTTAGGATGGGGAACAGCCGATACGGAAGCGTTGCGTCAACAAGTTGCAACAGATAAACTACCATTTTTCTCAGCTTCTTATTCAGAAAATTTAAAAAATATAAAAGAAAGTCCATATAACTTTTTAACAGCTGCATCGTATTCTGATCAAGCGCGGTCGGTGCTTCGTTGGATTAAAGAAAATCATACAGGGGGCACGCCAAAAGTCGCTCTTATTTACAATGACACGGCATTTGGAAAATCGCCAATTCAAGATGCAAAAGATTTTGCGAAAGAAATTGGCGTAGAGATTGTAGACGAACAAATTGTTGATTTAAAAGCGCTTGATGCGACGTCACAGCTCCTTAATATGAAGAAAAAAGCACCTGATTATGCGATTATTCAACAAACTTGGGGCGCGACAGCAACCATTTTAAAAGATGCAAAAAAACTAGGCATTGAGACGCAATTTATCGGTTTAAACTGGACAACGGGTGAAGGATTACTTCCGATTGCTGGAGATGCGGCAGAAGGGTTTATTGGTGTTGTCACGCATGCGTTTCCATATGAAGATTTACCAGGTATGACTGAAGTAAAAGAGTATTTAACAAGCAAAGGAGAGAAATTAGAGGATAAAAACCAAAAGTTTATTCAAGGATGGGTGACAGCGAAAATTCTAGTAGAAGGAATCAAGCAAGCAGATGATCCAACGAGTGGCGAAGGCATTCGTCAAGGCTTAGAAAAATTAAAAGATCTTGATTTAGGAGGATTAGCTGCACCTGTTACGTTTACAGCTGACAACCATGCTGGAACAAATCAAATCCGTCTAGCAAAAGTAGAAAACGGAAAGTTTAAAGTGTTTACGGACTACTTCGGATATTAAAGTGAATGAAAGGGTGTTTTCAACAGGAAGCACCCTTTCGCATTCAAAAAGGGGGAAAACGATGCTTACGTTAAATAATGTGGAAGTGATGTATAATCGCGTCATTCTCGTGCTTAAAGGGATGTCGATGGTCATTCCAGAAGGGAAAATTGTCGCTTTGCTTGGCAGCAATGGGGCAGGAAAAACGACAACATTAAAGGCGATTTCAGGATTGTTAAGAAGCGAAGATGGGGAAGTGACGGACGGATACATTGAGCTATATGGCGAACGAATCGAGGGAAAAGATGCAGAAGAAATTGTGAAAAAAGGTATTTTTCAATGTATGGAAGGAAGACGAGTGTTTGAGCATTTGACGGTAGAAGAAAATTTAATTGTCGGTGCCCATACGCGAAAAGATCGTCATAACATAAAAGCGGATTTACAAAAAGTGTATCATTACTTTCCGAAACTTCATATGTTGCGCCATCGGCAAGCTGGATACTTATCGGGCGGAGAACAACAAATGTTAGCGATCGGTCGTGGGATGATGGCAAAGCCGAAAATTTTATTGCTTGACGAGCCATCGCTGGGGATTGCTCCACTACTTGTAAAAGAAATTTTTTCAATCATTAAAAAGATTAACGAAGAAGAAGGAACGACCATTCTTGTTGTTGAACAAAATGCGAATATCGCCTTGTCGATTGCCCATTATGGATACATTATGGAAAATGGTCGCATTGTAATGGATGGTCCGGTTGAGAGACTACTTGAAAATGAAGATGTAAAAGAATTTTACCTTGGCATGAGCGAGAAAGGGCGTAAAAATTATCGCGAAGTAAAGTCGTATAAACGGAGAAAGCGGTGGTTGTAATGGAAGGGTGGAAATCGTTCTTGATTGACGCATACGAACAGTCGCCAGCATTACGCGAGCGGTTAGACGTTGAAAATATCAATCCGTATGAATTGACAACGGTTGAACAGCTTAGTCGTATCCCTGTATTGAAAAAAGAACAACTACCTTTTTTGCAAAAACATGAGTTGCCCTTTGGAAAGATGATTACAACAAAAACAAATGAACTTGCACGCATATTTATGTCCCCTGGTCCGATTTATGACCCACAAGGAGACGACCAAGATGAATGGGGATTTTCAGAAGCGCTTCAAGCGGCCGGTTTTACGAAAGATGATATCGTTCAAAATACGTTCTCATACCATTTATCACCAGCGGGTTTTATGTTTGATAGCGCCCTTCGCCAGATTGGAGCAACTGTCGTTCCAGCCGGTCCGGGCAATCGCGAATTACAAGTGCAACTTATGAATGATTTACAAGTGACAGGGTATGTTGGTACACCAAGTTTTCTACATTTATTGTTGCAATATGCGGATGAAAAAAGGATACATGTAGCGGTGAAGAAGGCGTTTTTTACCGCAGAAAAACTAACAGAAAGTATGCGTGAACAGTTTGAGCAAAGAGGTATTCGTGTTTTTGAAGGATACGGAACAGCTGATTGCGGTTGTATTGCATTTGAGGATCGGAAAGGCCCAGGCTTAAAAATTAGTTCACGTGCGATCGTTCAACTGTGCGATCCGATAACGGGAGATTCGCTCGATGAAGAAGGGGAAATTGTTGTTACGATATTGGATCGCACGTATCCGCTTGTGCGGTTTGGCACAGGGGATGTTTCACGTTGGGTAGAAGGTTATAAAGGTGAGCGCATCATCGGTGTGCTTGGACGTGTCGGTACGAGTGTAAAAGTAAAAGGGATGTTTGTTCATGAACAACAGTTAAAGCAAGTGATGGCTGAAGTAGGTTGCCCAATATTTCAAGCGGTTGTGACGAAGGAAAATGATCGTGATCAATTAACGATTTACATCGAAAAAGAACTTGATGAAGAAGCGAAACAAAAAATTAACAACGTGATTCGTGTAACGCCAACATTCGTTTGCGTACATCGTGTAAACGAAGAGGAACGGTGTCTTGTTGATCGAAGAAAATGGTAAAAAGAGGCGTTACGCCTCTTTTTACAAAAATGTTCGTTTTACTTTTTCCCAAAATGAGTTATCTTTTAGTTTGACGGTTTTAATGACTTTTCCGCTTAATGAAATATCAATTTTTTCGACATGTTGAATGCTTAATGCTTCATTATCCATACCGATAATCGGATAATCGTTTCCGTCTTGTACTACTTTCAATGTAAGTTTGCGATTTCCGCTTAAAATAAATGATGAGCCGAGGGTACGATAACGATTATTGTTTAATGACGCTAATTCGCTTACTTGAAAACAAGGGAGCATAGGATCAACGACTGCGCCATTGACTGATTTATTGTAGGCGGTACTTCCTGTAGGTGTAGCAATGATCATTCCATCACCACGGAATGTTTCGAAATGCAAGTTATCAATAAACACGTCCATGACAAACGTTTTAATAACACTTGAACGAATCGAGCATTCATTCAAACAGTAAAATGATGTCGAGTCATTGACTGTGACATAAATCGTTGGATATTTCCGCACTTCAATTTGTTCCGTTGTCATCGCTTCAATCATTTTTTTCGTATCATGAATATGAAAATCACAATACATACTTAATGAACCTGACGTTGAAATACCCGCATATAAGCAATCGTCACGAAAGCCTGTTTTTCTGACGGCTTGTAAAAATGTCCCGTCTCCACCGACGCTTACAATAATGTTTGCTTGTTTAGCATCGTCCACAACTTCAAACTTATACTGTTTAGCCAGTTCAATAAGTGGTTGTACTTGTTTTTTCGTTTCGTCATCATGTTTATGAAAGAAGTACATACGATTGCGTCGTTCAGTCATCGATTTTCCCTCCGTTAAAATGTCCTCACGTTTATTTTATCATTTATTTTCCATTCATAGCGAATTTATTCGTTTAATTTTCCTCATTTTTGTCGACAATGTCATCGGGAGGGAAGTGAACAACCGATGATTTTCGTTATCGTCATCATCCTTATAGCCTTCTTAGCGCTTATTCCTTTTTTATACGTGCGTATCACCATTCAATTTCAACATGCACAAGATAATGATCAATTAACGATAGACATTCGCCTTCTTCGGTTTCTTCGTTATCGTTTTACTGTTCCGCTTATTGAAATATCGAAGAGAGAAGCAGGCTTTGTGACAGAACAAAAAACGAATACCGGAAAAGATGAAAAAACAACGTTTACTGTTACGGATGCTCGGGAACGTCTAGCCCAAGTGAGGCAGTGGTTCAATCGAATCGTTCATTTACATACAATTGTAAAAAAGTTTTTACAAAAAGTTTCTGTTTTACAGTTTCACTGGCATACACAAGTTGGGGTAGGCGATGCCGCGAAAACAGGGATGATTGTAGGGCTTGGTTGGTCGATTAAATATTATATAGTAGCCATGGTCAGTAAATATATGAACGTTTGTAGTCATCCTTCTATTTCAATTGTTCCTTTTTTTCAAGGAGCAGTATCACGTACGTCGTTTACATGTATGATCCGATTTCGAATCGGTTATGCTATATTAGCAGGACTGAAGGTCGTCAAACATTTGAAAAAAGGAACACGGGTCACGAACGACGTGGAAAGCTGTTAGGAGGAATGAAAATGAGTGGACATCCAATTGAGGGATTAATGACGACAGCGATGGAAAACTTAAAGCAAATGATCGATGTCAATACGATTATTGGTGATCCTGTGGAGACACCAGATGGAAGCGTCATTTTAACTGTATCAAAAGTCGGTTTCGGTTTTGCAGCAGGCGGTAGTGAGTTTATGTTGAATGATGGAAATGAACAACAAAAAGAAGCTCATCCGTTTGGTGGCGGAAGCGGTGGCGGTGTATCGATTACCCCGATTGCCTTTTTAATTGTAAACAGTTCAGGTGTGAAACTGTTGCATGTTGATGAAAGTACGCATTTATATGAGAAAATTTTAGACTTAGCCCCGCAAGCGATTGAAAAAATTCAGCAAATGTTTGAGAAAAAAGAAAAACCGAAGCAACATAATGAAGCACCCGATTTTGATATTTAGTCTCAATCGAAATAATTGAATTTTTCATCTAATTACGTTATGATGAGCCTGTATCTTATATAAAGAGGAGGCTTACTATGGCGAGTGTTACATTTAAAGGAAATCCTGTCACATTAATCGGTCAAGAAGTGAAAGTCGGTGATGTCGCTCCGAATTTCACCGTACTTGCAAACGATTTATCGCCAGTGACATTAGATGATACAAAAGGATTCGTTCGTTTAATTAGCGTTGTCCCATCGATCGACACAGGGGTTTGTGATGCCCAAACACGTCGCTTTAATGAAGAAGCAGGAAGCATTGAAGGAGTAAAGGTATTAACGATTAGCGTTGATTTGCCATTTGCTCAAAAACGCTGGTGCGCAGCGAACGGATTAGAAAACGTTGTCACATTATCTGATCATCGCGACGTATCGTTTGGTCAAGCCTACGGTGTGCTTATTCAAGAGTTACGTTTACTTGCCCGTGCTGTATTTGTCGTAGATCGCAATGATCGTGTGACATATGTCGAGTATGTATCGGAAGCGACAAACCATCCAAACTATGAAGCAGCGATTGAAGCTGCGAAACAAGCGGCTCAACAATAATTGTGAGAGGCTATCTCAAAAAAGGGATAGCCTTTTTCGTTTACATTCTCTAAAATAAAATGTCGGACAGAAAGGAGTGAATGATATTGGAAAAGCTATTTACAGTCATTGACGAAACAGCAACGTGGTTGCAAGAAGAATTAAAATGCTCTTATTTAGAAGCTGTCGCTGAAACGGGTGAAAACATATTTCATGAAGAAATTCTTCAAGAAGAAGTAAGTGAGTTGTTAAAAAAACGGCTGAAAAAAGCGTATGAATCTATTAGTTTGCACGATTGGAAAAATGAACATATTCGTAAAGCGTTGCAATTAGCGGTGTTAAAAGGAATGAAGGAATATGTACAGCCTCACCATCAAATGACACCAGATGCGGTATCAGTATTTATCGGTTATTTAGTTGATGAATTTACAAAAACGTATTTTTCGCTATCGCTTCTCGATCCAGCCATTGGAACAGGAAATTTAATGACAGCTGTATTAAATCAACTGACGAATAAAAAAGTAAAAAGTTACGGAGCGGATGTAGACGATTTATTATTGAAGCTCGCTTATGTGAATGCAAATTTACAACAACATGAAATGCAACTATTTCATCAAGATAGTTTAAAGCCATTGTTTATTGAGCCAGTTGACGTAGTCGTGTGCGATTTGCCGATCGGATATTATCCAGATGACGAAAATGCCAAGTCATTTCGCTTACATGCAAAGAGCGGTCATTCATATGCTCATTATTTGTTTATTGAGCAAAGCATTCGTTATACGAAAGAAGGCGGATATTTATTTCTCTTAATTCCAAATACGCTGTTTACATCAGATGAATCAAAAGATCTGCACGCGCTCATCAAAGAAGAGACGTTTATTCAAGGCTTGTTGCAGCTTCCGCTTTCGATGTTTAAAAATGAAGCAGCAGCGAAAAGTATTTTTATTTTGCAAAAGAAAGGTACATATGCAAAAGCTCCAAAACAAACGTTGCTTGCTCAACTTCCTAGCTTTTCAAATAAGCAGGCGATGCAAACAATGGTGTTGAAGCTCGAACAATGGCTAAAAGAAAATCGTTCATAACCTTCTGAATATAACAAATATGTGAAGAAAACGTTTTCGTCAAGTTTGTGTACTTGAAAAGAGCGACGAACGACCCGTAAAATGAGAGACGTACCGATGAAATTCGCATATTTGCATACAATAATTGTGAACGATGTTAAAGGAGCTGTTTAGTCAAATGCCAAAAGTCATAGCCATTAATGCGGGAAGTTCTTCGTTAAAGTTTCAATTGTTTAACATGCCGAGTGAAGAAGTATTAACAAAAGGTGTTGTTGAGCGAATTGGTTTTGAAGATGCGATTTTTAATATTACAGTAAATGGTGAAAAAATAAAAGAAGTAACACCAATTCTAGATCATGCAGTTGCTGTAAAAATGTTACTTGATAAATTAATTGAGCTTGGTATTATTCAATCGTTTGATGAAATCGAAGGAATCGGTCATCGCGTTGTGCATGGTGGCGAGAAATTTAGCGACTCGGTTTTAATTACAGATGAAACGTTAAAAGAAATTGAAGATTTATCTGATTTAGCGCCATTACACAACCCAGCGAACGTTGTTGGCATTAAAGCGTTCCGTGAAGTGTTGCCGAACGTACCAGCTGTTGCGGTGTTTGATACAGCATTCCATCAGACGATGCCAGAGCAGTCGTTTTTGTATAGCTTGCCGTATGAGTATTACGAAAAGTTTGGCATTCGTAAATACGGATTCCACGGCACATCGCATAAATATGTGACACAACGGGCAGCTGAACTATTAGGTCGCCCAATTGAGCAACTTCGCTTAATTTCTTGTCACTTAGGAAATGGAGCGAGCATTGCAGCAGTAGAAGGTGGAAAATCGATTGATACGTCGATGGGCTTTACGCCGCTTGCTGGTGTAGCGATGGGAACGCGTTCTGGAAACATTGACCCAGCGTTAATCCCATACATTATGCAAAAAACAGGAAAAACAGCAGAAGAAGTGATTGATATTTTAAATAAGAAAAGTGGTATGCTCGGCTTAACTGGTTTTTCAAGCGATTTACGCGATATTGAAGAAGCGGCGGCTAAGGGCGATCAACGTGCGGAATTAGCGCTTGAAGTGTTTGCAGGGCGCATTCATAAATATATCGGTTCATACGCAGCGCGCATGTGTGGTGTAGATGCGATTATTTTCACAGCGGGCATTGGAGAAAACAGCGATGTTGTGCGCGCAAAAGTATTACGTGGTCTTGAATTCATGGGTGTTTACTGGGATCCAGCATTAAATAAAGTGCGCGGCAAAGAAGCGTTCATTAGCTATCCACACTCTCCGGTAAAAGTATTAGTCATTCCGACGAATGAAGAAGTGATGATCGCTCGCGACGTCATGCGATTAGCAAACTTGGTGTAAAAAAGGTGTCCTTATGGGCACCTTTTTTAAAAGATAAGAAAGTATAAAATTTCAGATTTGGGGAGCTGTCTAGCTCCAAGCGCCATCTGCTCGAGTCGCTCCGCCCCACACTGCGGCGGCGACAGCCTCCTCGGTGGGGCTTGTGCGCTCTTCGCCGATAGGCGGGCGCTTTGCGTTTTTCCTATTGATGTATGCGATTTGTAACCGTTTGGTTCATCCGATACCAAATCCATAAATCGTTAATGATTGAAGCGAGGGCCGCGATTTCAAAGTTGAGCGTGCATGAACGAGCAAAATCATTTTCTTCCCCAAGCTGCCTTTGTTTTTCATTAATTTGCTGTTCTAGCTCGATAATTCGATCAGGGATTTTTCCACGAATCGTCTCCCACTCTAATAAAATCGCCGCTTGTTCTTCTTTTGTATACATCTCCCACGCCTTCTGTAAATGTGGCAGTCGAATGCCTAGCCGTTCATCATATATAAAATGTGTACTCATTTTATTCTCCCATCCTTTTCATTTATTAATTTTTATTTTAATCAAAATAGTTATTGAAAAAAAGAAAAATAGTTGTTACATTATTAATATGTAAAATGAATAAATATTAAAAAACAAGTATTTTTATTCTTTAGGGAGGAACGATCATGGCAAATCCAAAAGTAGTGCTCGCTTATTCAGGAGGTTTAGATACATCGGTAGCTATTAAATGGCTGCAGGAACAAGGATATGATGTTGTTGCTTGTTGTTTAGACGTCGGTGAAGGGAAAGATTTAGAGTTTGTGAAAGAAAAAGCGTTAAAAGTAGGCGCTGTACAATCATATATGATTGATGCGAAAGAAGAGTTTGCGAATGAATATGCGCTTGTTGCTCTGCAAGCACATGCGCTGTATGAAGGAAAATATCCGCTCATCTCTGCGTTGTCCCGTCCGTTAATTTCAAAAAAACTCGTTGAAATTGCTGAATTAGAAGGAGCAGTTGCTGTGGCGCACGGTTGCACAGGAAAAGGGAATGACCAAGTGCGCTTTGAAGTGTCCATTCAAGCATTAAATCCAAATTTAAAAGTGATTGCACCTGTTCGTGAATGGAAATGGTCGCGTGAAGAAGAAATTGAATATGCGAAACAACATAACATTCCGATTCCAATCGATTTAGATAGCCCATTTTCCATTGATCAAAACTTATGGGGAAGAAGTAACGAGTGCGGCATTTTAGAAGATCCATGGGCAGCACCGCCAGAAGAAGCATACGAGTTAACAGTTGCACTTGAACATACACCAAATGAGCCAGATATCATTGAAATCGGCTTTGAGCAAGGGGTACCGAAAACAATTAATGGAAAAGCGTATTCGCTCGCAGAGCTTATTCTTGAACTGAATGCATTAGCTGGCAAACACGGTGTTGGTCGCATCGATCATGTTGAAAACCGACTCGTTGGGATTAAATCACGTGAAGTATACGAATGCCCAGGAGCGATGACACTTATTAAAGCGCATAAAGAATTAGAGGACTTAACACTTGTCAAAGAAGTCGCTCATTTCAAGCCGATCATTGAGCAAAAAATTGCGGAAGTCATTTATAACGGTCTTTGGTTTTCCCCATTAAAAGATGCGCTTGTCGCATTTTTGAAAGAAACACAAAAAAATGTCACCGGTGTTGTTCGAGTGAAATTATTTAAAGGTCATGCCATTGTAGAAGGTCGGAAATCACCGTTTTCGCTATACGATGAAAAATTAGCGACGTATACATCAGAAGATGAATTCGATCATCAAGCAGCTGTTGGGTTTATTTCCCTATTTGGCTTGCCGACAAAAGTGTACAGTATCGTCAACAGCCAAAAGAAGGTGAACGTGTGAAAAAGTTATGGGGAGGACGGTTTACAAAAACAGCAGCACAATGGGTCGATGATTTTGGCGCATCGATCCATTTTGACCAACAACTCGTCGAAGAAGACATTGAAGGAAGTATCGCGCATGTGACGATGCTCGGTGAATGTGGCATTTTACCAAAAGAAGATGTCGAAACGATTAAAAAAGGGTTAATGGAGTTATTAGAAAAAGCGAGAAATGGCGAACTTTCCTTTTCTGTTGCCTATGAAGATATTCATTTAAACATTGAAAAAATGTTGATTGATGAAATTGGTTCTGTTGGAGGGAAACTTCATACAGGAAGAAGTCGAAACGATCAAGTTGCGACGGATATGCATTTATATTTGCGAAAACGGGTCATCGAGATCATCGAGCTAATTCGTCAATTGCAACATGTGCTTGTGGAAAAAGCAGAACAGCATATTGAAACGCTTATTCCTGGTTATACGCACTTGCAACGAGCACAACCGATTTCATTTGCTCATCATTTGATGGCGTATGTATGGATGTTTGAACGTGATCGAGAGCGGTTTACAGAATCGTTAAAGCGGATTAACAAATCGCCGCTTGGTGCGGGAGCGCTTGCAGGGACGACGTTTCCGATCGATCGTCATTTGACAGCCAAACTTCTCGGTTTTGATAGCATATATGAAAACAGCTTAGATGCGGTGAGCGATCGTGATTTTATTATCGAATTTTTAAGCCATAGTTCCCTTTTGATGATGCATTTATCTCGCTTTTGTGAAGAGCTTATTCTTTGGTCGAGTCAAGAGTTTCAGTTTATTGAAATAGATGATACGTTTGCGACAGGAAGTAGCATTATGCCGCAAAAGAAAAATCCCGATATGGCTGAGCTCATTCGTGGAAAAACAGGACGAGTGTATGGGCATTTAATGGCCCTACTGACCGTTATGAAAGGATTGCCGCTTGCTTACAATAAAGATATGCAAGAAGATAAAGAAGGCATGTTCGACACGGTTCAAACGGTCATTGGTAGCTTAAAAATTTTCACCGGCATGATTGAAACGATGACAGTTCGTACTGATGTAATGGAAAAAGCAACGAGACAAGATTTTTCAAATGCAACAGAACTGGCGGATTATTTAGCGAAAAAAGGTGTGCCGTTTCGTGAGGCGCATGAAATCGTCGGGAAACTCGTGCTTACATGCATTGAACGGGGTATTTTTTTAGCAGATTTGCCGCTCGATGTATATCAACAAGCGTCGCCTTTATTTGAGGAAGATATTTATGAAGCACTTGATCCGTATACAGCTGTCAACCGTCGCATGAGTGCAGGTGGAACGGGATTTAAAGAAGTGAAGCAAGCAATCGAAAAAGCGAAACAAATAATAGAGGCATAAAAGCGCTCGCTTTTATGCCTCTGTTTGTTCAGGTGTGCGTACAACAAGTACATCGCATTTTGCATATCGTGTAATATGTTCGGAAACGCTTCCAATGAAAAAGCGTTCGACTGCACTCATTCCTGTTGCGCCACAAACGATTAAATCGACTTCATATTTTGGAGCGACTTCTTTTGAAATTTTTACTTTTGGGGAACCGTACTCAATATCTGTGACGACTTCTTTCACTCCTGCCTCGACAGCTTGTTTTTCATACGATTGTAACAATTCTTTTGCGAATTTTTCTGCCCGCTCCGCCACCGTTCGATCGTATGCTTCAATGGTTGCGAATGAACGAACGTCAATAATGTGTGAAAGAACGAGTGAAGCGTCGTTGCGTTTGGCAATTTCAATTGCTTTTTTAAACGCCCATTCTGCTTCTTTTGAGCCATCGACTGCTACTAAGATTTTTTTATACTTGTACATAAACACTCCCCCAATAAAAAATTTTCCTTCCTATTCAAGTATATCATTTTTTGTAAAACAAACACTACGTATTGTCGAAAAATTTATGACGAAAGGGGTAAAAACAATGCGTGAAAAGGAACAAAAAGAACAACTGTATTATGATGAAAACGGCGTTTCAGAAGTGACTGAGCAAATTACGGACGCATACATCAGTGGGGTCATTGAACAGGAAGATGAGCAAAAGAGGCGATAACGCCTCTTTTGTTTCTAACGAGCATAACAAGTGTTTTCCTCCGCCTATTTGTAGTACGATAAACATAGCAAAGCATGGATGGAGGGATGAGTATGAGACATGCGATTGTAACAGCGGGGTCGAAAGGGCTCGGAAAAAAAGTGACGGAACGATTTTTAAACAAAGGATATGCTGTTACCGTCCATTATCGAAGCGACGTACAAGCGGTTGAAGCATTGAAAGACATGTATCGTCATTGTCATGACCGCCTTCATTTTGTACAAGGGGATGTGACGAACAAAGAAGATTTAATTCGTCTCGTGGATGAAGCGTTGGCGACATTTGGGCGAATTGACTACTTGATTCATAATGCAGGTCCTTACATATTCGAGCGAAAAAAACTGGCGGATTATACTGATGACGAATGGTACGAAATGATTGAAGGGAACTTAAGCGCTATGTTTCATTTGTTTAAAAGGGTTGTCCCGATCATGCGCAACCAACGTTTTGGCCGCATTGTGACGTACGGTTTTCAAGGAGCAGATCACGCACCAGGGTGGATGTATCGTTCAGCATTTAGCGCAGCGAAAGTGGGGCTCGTCTCGCTTACAAAAACGATTGCGCTTGAAGAAGCGGAGTATGGCATTACAGCAAATATGGTTTGTCCGGGAAATATTATTGGAGAAATGAAAGAAGCGACCATTGCATATGCTCGCCAGATAAAAGACGATATGACACCGATTGGCCGTTCAGGGACAGGGGAAGATATTGCCCGCGTCGTTGAATTTTTATGTGATGATCGCTCCGATATGATTACAGGGACAGTCATTGAAGTAACCGGCGGTCTAGACGTTATTCATCGGTATCGAAAATAGGCTGCCATCGTGACAGCCTATATGATTTGTAGTTCTTTTGGATATGTTGTTAAAAGAAGCGGTCCTTTTTCAGTCATGTACACGTCGTCTTCAATGCGTACGCCACCGACCGATGGGACGTAAATACCAGGTTCAATGGTAAATACCATTCCCGCTTGAAGAGACATTGTGTTTGTTGCGTTCATCGACGGATATTCATGAACATCAATGCCGAGACCATGACCGATTCGATGCGGAAAATATGCTCCGTATCCTTCTTGTTCGATGAGCGAACGAGCGGTTTTGTCAATGCTTCCAATCGGTGCGCCAATTTGACACGCATGGATCGCCGCTTGCTGCGCTTGTAAGACGGTGTTGTATATGTGTTTTTGTTCTTCTGTTGGTTTCCCGAATACGACCGTGCGCGTAATATCGGAACAATATCCATCAAGTACGACACCGAGGTCAAATAACACGAAATCGCCTGCTTGAATACGATTCATTCCTGGGACACCATGGGGATGTGCGCTATTTGTTCCGGTAAGAACCATCGTATCAAACGCCATCGTACGTACCCCATGTTTTTTTAATTCATATTCAATAGTGGCGATGATTTCTAATTCTGTTTTCCCTTCTTTCAGCGAACGGACACCGACATCGACACCGAAATCCGCTAATTCGGCTGCTTGACGAAGCATGTGGAGTTCTTTTTCATCTTTTGTCATACGTAGTTCATGGATCGTGTCGGTCAAATCGAAACATGATGCATGAGAAAAGCACGATTGAAGTTGCTCGAGACGGCTTACAGTGATATGAGATTTTTCGATACCGATTCGTTCTGTTTGTACATTTCGTCTATTTAACTCATTGTGCAACATATGCCACGGATCATGCACATCATCATAGCCGACGATGGAATATGACCAGCCTGCTTGTTTTGCTTGATTCACATCCATTTCTGGACAAATGAGAAACGGTTCGTCATTTGGAAGCACGACAATAGCTAATAACCGTTCATGTGGGTTGCTGTAAAAGTTGCTAAAATAAAAAACGTTTGCTGTCGATGTAATAAACGCCCATGATGCGTTTGTTTCTTTCAGTTTTTGTTGAAGTTTACTTATTCGTTCCATCATATTCACATCCTTTCTTTTTCAGCTTATCATGAACGAAAAAAGAAGGAAATAGCGCAAAAATGAAGAAACAAGATCATGTAAAAAACGAGGAAAGGAGAATGAAAAATGAAGCTGACTTACCACGGACATTCAGCCATAAAAATTGAAACGAATGGAAAAACGATTTTCATTGATCCTTTTATTACAGGGAATCCGCTAACAGATTTAAAGGCAGAGGATGTTCATGTCGATGTTATTTTGTTAACACATGGTCATAATGATCATGTCGGAGATACAGTTGCATTAGCAAAGAAAAATGATGCTCTTGTTATTGCTCCTTATGAATTAGCTACATATTTAAGCTGGAAAGGTGTTCGTACCCATCCGATGCACATCGGTGGATCATTTACGTTTGAGTTCGGTAAAGTAAAATTGACGCAAGCGTTTCACGGTTCTAGCTATGTAGAAGAAAACGAAACGATTGTTTATACAGGAATGCCAAGTGGCATTTTATTCTATGCAGAAGGAAAAACGATTTATCATGCCGGAGATACAGCGTTATTTTCTGATATGAAACTTATTGGAGAAATGAATGATATCGACGTTGCCTTTTTACCAATCGGAGATAATTTTACGATGGGACCAGAGGATGCAGCGATTGCTGCGAAATGGCTAAAGGCGAAAACAGTTGTTCCTATTCATTACAATACATTCCCTGTCATTCAACAGGATCCACAATGGTTCGTCGCAAAGATTGAAGGTGTTGGTCGCGTCCTGCATGTTGGGGAAAGCGTTGAACTGTGAAAACGTTCATTGAATGCAGTCATGCACACCCTTATAATAAGAGTAAGAAACTGTCGAAAAAGGGTGGGGCAACTTGACGATTACGAAGCACGAACAAATTTTGCAATATATTGAGAGCTTACCGGTCGGAGAAAAAATATCCGTTCGCCAAATCGCAAAAGAAATGGGAGTAAGCGAAGGAACGGCTTATCGTGCCATTAAGGACGCTGAAACAAAAGGATATGTGAGCACAATTGAACGGGTCGGAACGATTCGCATTGAACAAAAGAAGAAAGAAAATATTGAAAAGCTAACGTATGCTGAAGTTGTCAATATTGTTGATGGGCAAGTGCTCGGAGGAAAAGAAGGACTACATAAAACGTTAAATAAATTCGTCATCGGTGCGATGAAGCTTGAAGCGATGATGCGTTATACAGGTGCAGGTAATTTGTTGATCGTTGGGAACCGAACGAAAGCGCATGAATTAGCGCTTGAAGCCGGGGCGGGCGTGCTCATTACAGGTGGTTTTGATACAGAAGAGCATGTGAAAAAATTAGCGGATGAGCGGCAACTGCCGATTATTTCGACAAGTTACGACACGTTTACGGTTGCGACGATGATTAATCGCGCCATTTATGACCAGTTAATTAAAAAAGAAATCGTGCTTGTTGAAGATATTTTAACGCCATTTGAAAAAACAGCATATTTGTATGTGACAGATCCAATCGAGCGGTGGTATGAACTGAATCGCGAAACGAAGCATAGCCGTTTTCCAGTCATTGATCAGCAATTAAAAGTGCAAGGAATTGTGACGGCAAAAGATATTATGGGATATGAGCGTGACGTGCTGATTGAAAAAGTGATGACGAAACATCCGATTACAGTCAGTGGAAAAACGTCAGTCGCTTCCGCATCGCATATGATGGTGTGGGAAGGAATTGAAGTGTTGCCAGTTGTCGATGAATACAATCGACTTCAAGGAATTATTAGTCGCCAAGACGTATTAAAAGCGCTACAAATGGTTCAACGTCAACCACAAGTTGGCGAGACGATTGATGATATCGTAACCACCCAGTTTTTAACGGAAACAGTTGATGGTGTTTTTCGTTGTAACATTACTCCGCAAATGACAAATCATTTAGGAACATTATCATACGGTGTATTTACGACGATTGTAACCGAGGCGGCTACGCGCGCGCTTCGGTTACATAAGCGTGGCGATCTCGTTGTAGAGAACATTACCATTTACTTTATTAAACCTGTACAAATTGATAGCGTCATCGATATTAAGCCGAAATTGCTAGAAATTGGGCGTAAATTTGGGAAGGTTGACGTTGAAGTGTTTAATGAAGGGACGCTAGTCGGAAAGGCGTTAATGATGTGTCAATTGCTTGAACGACAATAGGCTGCGTACGGCAGCCTATTTCGTTTCTTCCGCTTCTTTTACTGCGAGCGGAAAATAATAGCGATGGGCACGGTAACCTGCCCATATGCTTCCTGCACCGACAAGAAGAAACACAATACCAACGATGAGAGATACCGTTGACCGATGAATGAAAAATTGGTTGATTGCAAAGAAAAATACAAACGAGCCAAGCGCAATGCTTGATTTTGAACTAATCCATTTTCGCTCCATCGGTTTTTTACTTCGAAAATATTTTATTTTGTAATACAAATAAAACGAAAGTGAAAAAATGATAAGTATAACAAATATCGGCATATCCAGTCCTCCAAAAGAAAAATTGTTGCGTGATTATTTTACATCTTTTCGAATCATAATAAAATATGTTTTAATGGAGAAAAAAAGGGAGAAGCGCCATGGGACAAAAAGTTTTGGAAATTATTGATCATATTCGGCAATTTGATACGATTATTATTCATCGGCACGTTCGGCCAGATCCCGATGCATACGGTTCACAAGGAGGGTTAGCCGAGATCATTCAAGCTTCATTTCCAGAAAAACGAGTATATACAGTTGGAAAAGACGAACCATCGCTTGAATTTTTACGTAAAATGGATGTTATTTCGGATGAAATGTATAACGATGCACTTGTGATCGTTTGCGATACGGCAAATGAAGAGCGCGTTTGTGATCAACGTTATAAGCTAGGGAAAAAAATTATTAAAATCGACCATCATCCAAATGAAGATCCATACGGTGACATCTTGTGGGTGGATACAAATGCAAGTTCCGTTAGCGAAATGATTTATGAGTTATACTTAATTGGAAAGGAACATGGTCTTGTTTTAACGAAAGAAGCTGCTCGGCTTATTTATGCGGGCATTGTTGGTGATACAGGCCGTTTCCTTTTCCCAAGTACAAATCCGAAAACATTTAAATATGCAAGCGAGTTAGTTGAATACGAGTTTTCGTTTGTCGATTTATATGATCAACTGTATCGAACGAAATTATCGATTGCACATTTAAGCGGATATGTGTTGCAAAATTTCGAGCTATCTGAACATGGAGTGGCTCATATTATATTAACAAAAGAGCTGTTAAAACAATATGATGCAACGCCGTCAGAAGCTTCTCAACTCGTGAGTGTGCTTGGAAATATTGAGGGAATAAAAGCATGGGTATTTTTTGTAGAAGAAGATGATCAAATTCGTGTCCGTCTTCGTTCCAGAGGCCCGATCGTCAATGAAGTGGCGAAAAAATACCGTGGTGGAGGTCATCCGTTAGCCGCAGGCGCATCTATTTATTCGTGGGAGGAAGTTGAACACGTATTAGCAGATTTAAACGAAGTGTGCAAGCAACAGTAGGAAGCTTTCTACTGTTGCTTTAATTTTAGTTCAATAGATATATGAGTGAAAAATAAAATGGTTTCGATATCGAGATGATACGTTCGATTGTCGATAATGTACGTTTTATTTTCAATTGCTTTTTTTAATAGCTCTTTACTTTTATATACTGTTTCGATATCTTTGGCCGTTATATGTTGAATATCCCTTTTTATATCTTCTTCAATGCGGAAGGTTGTGTACGTATCGATGCCATACGATTGAGCGTTAATGATTTTCACATCAATTGATTGAATCGTCAGTCGTTTTTTATTTTCTTTGTTTAGCTGAATGTAATCTTGTTGCCAAATGTTTAAATCATGTTTTAATTGAGCAATGATTTCTTGTTGGGTTTTGAGTTGACGCACTTGTTTTTCTTGTAAAATGCCAAAAATGTGTGTGAAAACGATCCAACTGATCATTGTTCCAATTGCCGCCCCAGCAAAAAAGCGTTGCCATCCTGGATCGCGTGAATATGGTGGAACCCTCATGCGCCATGCTCCTGCGTAAACCAGCGAATGAATGTCATACCTGTTTGTGCGCCACCAGTTGCCGATAAAATGAGTAAAAATTGTTTAATGACATCTCGTGTTTCTCCTTGGAAAAATCCGCGTTCGACGCTATAAAACGTATCAAACGTACCACCAATGGCTGCAATTAACGCCCAAATTTTCAAACTGCTCGCAAAGCGATACATCATTGTCAGGGGCGGTTCGCCAGACAAAAAAGCCCCGAATCCCCCGATGAGAGCCCCTCCAACTAACACGCCTAAAGCAATGAAGTAGCTTTGAATAAAAGCAGGTAAAAATGCTGTTTTCATCTCCATCCCTCTCACTCCTTCTGTATACTATGTATATGGGACAAACGAACAAGGTATGTTTTGCTTTTCAGCTTTTACAGAGTCTATAATAGAAAAAAATAGAAAAGGTGGGAGACACATTGTCGTTTATCCATCTACAAGTACGAAGTGGTTATAGTTTATTAAGTAGCACGGTCAAAATTGAAGAGCTTGTCATACGTGCACGCGAGCTTCAATTTCCAGCGATCGCATTAACGGATGAAAATGTGTTGTACGGCACTATTCCGTTTTATGAGATGTGTCAAGCACATGGAATGAAGCCGATCATTGGTATGATAGCAACGGTCATTCATGAATATGGTCATACAGATCAGCTTGTGTTGTTGGCAAAAAATAACGACGGGTATCGTCAACTTGTCCATATTGCTACAATGATTCAAATGAATGGTGGGAAAGGGATTTGTTTATGTGACTTATCTCGTTACACGAGCGAACTAATTGGCATCACAAGCGGGTTGGACGGGCGAATAGAACAGCATTTGTTAAATGGCGAAATCGTCCAAGCAGAAGCGATTGCTCAAAGGTACACTGAAATATTCCAGCAAGGCGATTTTTACATAAATGTTCAACAACACGGGTTGCAAGAGCAAGCAAAGTTATTGCCGCTACTTCTTGAATATAGTAAACGATGGAACATTCCGCTCGTTGCAACAAATGATGTACGTTACATCTATAAAGAAGATGCGCTTGCATGTGAGTGTTTGCTTGCGATGAAGCATGGAAAGAAAATGAATGACACAAGCCGTCCGCGTTTGGAAACAAATGAATATGATTTAAAAAGCGCAGATGAAATGGTCTCTTTATTTTCTATGTGTCATGAGGCGGTGGAGGAAACGATCTGTATTGCAGAACGATGCCATGTGACGTTTGAACATGAACAATGGCATATGCCGCGTTACCCCGTTCCTTCAGAGACGACAGCGGATGAATATTTACAAACATGGTGCTTTAGAGAGTTGACAAGACGCTTTCCAGAGCGTCCCCAAGCATATGTTGACCGACTACGATATGAGTTGCAAATCATTCAACAAATGAACTTTAGTGATTACTTTTTAATTGTTGCCGATTTTGTCCGTTTTGCGCGTGAGCGAGGCATATTCATCGGACCGGGACGCGGATCAGCCGCAGGTTCGCTCGTTGCTTACATACTCGGTATTACCCAAGTAGACCCGTTGCAATATGGGTTATTGTTTGAACGTTTTTTAAATCCAGCACGTTTATCCCTTCCAGATATTGATATCGATTTTGCGGATGATCGTCGTGAAGAAGTGATTCGTTACATTGAGCAAAAATACGGAGCTGATCACGTTGCACAAATTATTACGTTCGGAACTTTTGGGATGCGTTCTGCTATTCGTGAAGTTGGTCGCATTTTTGATGTTGATGAACACGAAATTCAACAAACGTTATCAACGGGAAGTTTCAATCATACGCGGCCATGGCATTACGTTGCACAACGAATTGAAGGATTGCCGAAGCATACGTCCGTTCATGCTGCTGGCATTGTGATTAGTCCGCGTCCATTAACCGATGTCGTTCCTCTTCAAAGCGGGCAAACGACAACATATGTGACGCAATATGCAATGGATGCGCTCGAACGACTAGGATTACTAAAATTTGATTTGCTTGCTCTTAAAAATTTAACAATGATTGAGCAAATGGTTCAAAGTATTGAACAGCGCACAGGTCGTCGCTTGAGTTTTGAAAACATGCCAATGGATGATCAAAAAACGTATGCGCTCTTAAGTCAAGGGGACACATTTGGTGTGTTTCAGCTTGAGTCAGAAGGAATGAAGCGGGTATTGCGCGAATTACAACCGACAACGTTTGAAGATATTGTTGCAGTGAACGCCTTATTTCGTCCAGGACCGATGGAGCAAATTCCAACATATATTTCTCGTAAACATGGCCGCGAACAAATCCGTTACATGCATGATGATTTGCAACCGATTTTGCAGTCGACATATGGCGTCATCGTGTATCAAGAACAAATTATGAAAATTGCTGAACAAATGGCGAGCTTTTCGTTAGCTGAGGCAGATTTATTACGGCGAGCGATAAGCAAAAAAGACGTTGGACAAATGGAAAAAGAGAAAAAGCGCTTCGTTGAGGGATGTATACAAAATGGATATGATGCCGATCTCGCAAACGAATTGTATGAACTCATCGTTCGCTTTGCTGGATATGGTTTTAATCGTAGCCACGCGGTAGCATATAGCTACATCGCATATATGTTGGCGTATATTAAAGCGCATTATCCGCTTGATTTTTATGCAACATTATTAACAAACGTAAGTGGACAAAAAGAAAAAATGATGCAATGTGTATACGAGCTTCGGAACAAAAAAATACGTTTACTTCCCCCTTCCATTACGCGAAGCGAAGGGCATTTTACCGTTGATGACAACGGCATTCGTTTTGGATTGTTAGCGATTAAGCAAGTAAGCGCCGCCTTTGTCAAGCAAATAATCAAGGAGCGTCAAAAACGCCCATTTGCTGATTTTTTTGATTTCGTTTTACGACTACGTATTGAGCCTTCGCAAAAAAAGATAATTGAAGCACTTATTTTTTCTGGCTGCTTTGATGAATTTCATATCGAGCGTGCCACTCTTTATGCAAGTATTGATGTTGCGATTGAGCATGCAGAGTTGATGAATCTCCCTCTGAATATACGGCCAAAATACGTCCACGCTGAACCGCTATCGCTCATCGATCAACTGAAATATGAGAAACAATGGCTCAATGTATACGTGTCCCCTCATCCTGTTGAATCATTTTCACACTTTTACTCGATGTGGGGAGCAAAACGTATGTATGAATGGATCATAGAAAGGGCAAAGGAAGGAAAAGTGATTGTATATGTTGAGGGGGTGACGAACAAGCGGACAAAAAAAGGGGAAGAAATGGTGTTTGCTACAATTTGTGATGATAGTGATGAGTGGCATGCAATTGTATTTCCAACGAGCTATAGGCGGTTTCATGCTTTATTGCAACAAGGAAGCGTACTTTATATGGAAGGAAAAATAGAGCAGCGACCGAGCGGTTGGCATCTTATCGTACAACAAGTAAGAAAGCCGGTATGTGTGTATGTCAAAATTGATGAACAACATGCATCACCAGCTGTATTAAAACAGTTAAAACATATATTAACCGCTCATCGAGGATATGCACCTGTTATTTTGTATTATGAAAAAGAACGAAAAAAAGTGCAGCTTTCCCATGAGCACGCAGTATCTCCAAGTGATGAGGTAATCAGGAAATTGACAACATTGCTTGGGGATGGGAATGTCGTTGTGAAATAAAAATGCTTTACTATTTTTCATTTTTATTATATTTTTATAGAAGTTAAGTGGTCAGACCAGTGGCGACCACTTCGTGGGGGGATTGTTAGTGTCGTTGTTTGAAAAAGCGCTTCATATGCATGAGCGTTATCAAGGAAAACTAGAAATAAAAGCGAAAGTACCGTTAAAAAATGCTTACGATTTAAGCTTGGCTTATTCTCCTGGTGTAGCAGAACCGTGCAAAGTTATCCATCATGAACCGAACAAAATATACGATTATACATTAAAAGCGAATACAGTAGCTGTTGTATCGAATGGAAGCGCAGTATTAGGACTTGGAAATATTGGAGCCGAAGCAGCGTTGCCAGTCATGGAAGGAAAGGCCGTGCTTTTTAAAAGTTTTGCGGGAGTTGATGCGTTTCCGATTTGCTTAAATACATCCGACGCAGAACAAATGATTCAAACAGTGAAGCTACTTGAGCCGACATTCGGTGGCGTTAACTTAGAAGACATTGCAGCTCCGCATTGTTTTATCATTGAAGAACGCTTAAAGAAAGAACTAAACATCCCGGTCTTTCATGACGACCAACATGGAACAGCGATCGTGACTGTTGCCGGTTTAGTGAATGCATTGAAATTAGTGAACAAAAAAATAGAACATATTCAAGTTGTGATTAATGGAGCAGGTGCAGCAGGAATAGCGATCATGAAGTTGCTTCGTTGTTATGGTGTAAAACATATGATCATGTGCGATTCCAAAGGGGCAATTTATGAGGGACGCCCGTACGGAATGAATGAGATGAAACATGAAGTTGCACAATGGACAAACCATGAGAAAAAAGCTGGCACGTTAGAAGAAGTGATCGTTGGTGCGGATGTATTTATTGGTGTGTCCGTTGCAGGAGCATTGACAGCTAGCATGGTTGAAACGATGAATCGAGATGCAATTATTTTTGCGATGGCAAACCCGACGCCAGAAATTATGCCGGAAGAAGCGTTGCAAGCAGGGGCAACAGTTGTTGGTACAGGACGTTCTGATTATCCGAATCAAGTGAATAACGTGTTGGCATTTCCAGGTATTTTCAGAGGGGCGCTTGATGTGCGTGCAAAACAAATTAACGAACAAATGAAAATAGCAGCAGTCGAAGCAATAGCACATTTAATTGCAGAAGATGAGTTGCGTGCGGATTATGTGATTCCTGCTCCGTTCGATCCGCGCGTCGCTCCAGCAGTTGCTGCTGCTGTGGCAAAAGCAGCAATCGAAACAGGAGTGGCTCAAGTGATTGTTGATCCAAAAGAGATAGAAAAACGAACACGACAATTAGCTTTGATTGCAGGTGAGGACACCGATGACTACTTCTAAAGTGTATATTGAAACGTTTTGGCAAATTCATCGCATGATTGAAGAAGCGGGGCTTCAACCAGGGGATCGATTGCCTTCTGAACGAGAGTTAGCGGATCGGTTACGAGTCGGTCGATCTTCCGTTCGTGAAGCGCTGCGAGCGTTAGAGTTGCTTGGATTAATCGAAACGCGTCGCGGGGAAGGAACATTTATGAAACCGTTTGGTGATCACCAGCTCATTCAACTACTCGGTTCGTTTATTTTGCAAGGAAATCGGGAAAAACGAGATTTAATCGAAACAAAAATGTTTATCGAACGAATGTGTCTGCAGCTTGCTTGTGAGCGACTAACAGATGAGAAGCTCGAGCATATAGCTCGTGCTGAGCATACGTATGATTTATTTTTTCAACGAGTTGTGGAAGCAACCGACAACTATTTATTGTTACGCATTTGGCTTGTATTAAACGACTTTTTTGAACACGTATATACGTTGACTCTCCCTTCCGAGTTTTATGAACAAATGTGGACAGCGCTACAAAAACGGTCTTGTGAAGAAGCGACAGCGATTTATGAACAATACGTGATGCAAAAAATGTCGAAAGAAAACTGACACAATATGACAAACAAAGTTGTCTCTATTCGGTAAAGTAGAAATGGACTAAGTAGGGGAGGGAAACATGTGCTGAAAGATTTGTTCTCTAAAAGGAAAAAGTATGCCACCATTCCGTCTGAACAAGCGAAGCAAGATGTACCAGAAGGCATTATGACGAAATGTCCAAAATGTAAAAAAATTATGTATACAAAAGAACTAGTGAAAAACTTACGCGTTTGTATATCATGCGGTTATCATCATCCGATGTCTGCTCCAGAGCGCATTGCGTGTTTATTAGATGAAGGAACGTTTCAAGAATACGATCGTCACCTTCTTTCTAAAAATCCGCTCGATTTTCCTCAATATATTGAAAAAGTCGAGGAAGATCGTGAAAAAACAAAACTAAATGAAGCGGTCGTCACAGGGGAAGGAATGATTAACGGGTTTCCTATCGTCATTGCCGTAATGGATTCTCGCTTTCGCATGGGAAGTATGGGATCGGTTGTCGGAGAAAAAATCGCACGTGCCATCGAACGAGCAATGGAAAAATCAGTGCCTTTTATTATTTTCACCGCTTCAGGTGGAGCGCGCATGCAAGAAGGTGTATTAAGTTTAATGCAAATGGCGAAAACGAGCGCAGCGTTAAAACTGTTTAGCGAACAAGGTGGACTTATTATTTCAGTGATGACTCATCCGACGACAGGTGGTGTATCAGCAAGTTTCGCCTCGCTTGGGGATTACAATTTCGCTGAGCCGGGGGCGCTCATCGGTTTTGCAGGACGACGTGTCATTGAACAAACCGTTCGTGAAGAGTTGCCAGAAGATTTTCAAACAGCGGAATTTTTATTGAAACATGGACAACTAGATGCTGTGATTCTGCGTCACGAGCTAAAAGACGTATTAACGAATGTATTAGACATTCACCAATCGCGAGGTGGAGACGAATGGCATACGAATTAGAATTTGAGAAACCACTTGTAGAATTACGGAAAAAAATTAGTGAATTGAAAGAATTTACAAAGTATCGCGACGTCGATTTTTCCGATGAAATCAACAAATTAGAAGCCCGACTTGAAAAACTTGAGAATGACATTTATGCCAATTTAGGTCCATGGGATCGTGTACAAATTGCACGTCATCCGAATCGCCCGACAACGCTTGATTATATTGAACGTTTGTTTACAAACTTTTTTGAATGTCACGGTGATCGTTGTTTTGGTGATGATGAAGCGATCGTAGGGGGAATTGCAAAATATCATGGGTTGCCTGTGACTGTCATTGGCCACCAACGTGGGAAAGATACGAAAGAAAATATTCGTCGCAATTTTGGCATGCCACATCCAGAAGGATATCGAAAAGCGCTTCGCTTAATGAAACAAGCTGAAAAGTTTGGGCGTCCGATTATTTGTTTTATTGATACGAAAGGGGCATACCCTGGAAAAGCGGCAGAAGAACGAGGACAAAGCGAGGCCATCGCGCGAAACTTATTTGAAATGGCGGGATTGACAGTTCCCGTTGTATGCATTGTCATTGGCGAAGGGGGAAGCGGTGGTGCGCTTGCACTCGGTGTCGGAAACTACGTTCACATGCTTGAAAATTCAACGTATTCCGTTATTTCGCCAGAAGGAGCAGCAGCAATTTTATGGAAAGATGCATCACTTGCAAAAAAAGCTGCCGAAACGATGAAAATTACGGCGAAAGATTTGAAACAGCTTGGTATCATCGATGAAGTGATTCCTGAGGTGCGCGGTGGTGCCCATCGAAATGTAGATGAACAAGCGAAATATATTGATGATGTGCTTAAGCGTTCCTTGCGTGAATTACTTCCATTACATGCTGAACAGTTGATTGCTCAACGATACGAAAAATATAAGAAAATTGGCGATTTCATTGATTCCGAACAGCATGTTTCGGTTATGTAAAAAAGGTCATCCGTTTAGATGGCCTTTTTCTTTACATGAAATAGACGACTTTGGGCAAACTTTTTGTAGTGCAAAAAAATCAACGTTTTGTGAAACATTTCATTATGTATTGTGTTCCATATACCTTCATGTTATCTTAAAGTAAGAGGTCATACTTCTTATTTTATTTTTTTAAAGAGGTGAAGAGCGATGAAAAGAATTGGTGTGCTTACAAGCGGTGGCGATTCGCCGGGAATGAATGCTGCCATTCGTGCAGTCGTCCGAAAGGCGATCTATCATGGATTAGAAGTGTACGGCATTTACCATGGATATGCAGGATTAATTGCCGGTCAAATTAAAAAGCTTGAAATCGGGGATGTTGGCGATATTATTCATCGTGGCGGAACGATGCTATATACTGCCCGTTGCCCAGAATTCAAAACGTTAGAAGGACAGTTAAAAGGAATTGAGCAGTTGAAAAAACACGGTATTGAGGGGCTTGTTGTCATTGGTGGCGACGGTTCATACCAAGGGGCGAAAAAATTAACAGAGCACGGCTATCCGTGTGTTGGTGTGCCGGGAACGATTGATAATGACATTCCTGGAACAGATTTTACGATCGGATTTGACACAGCATTGAATACAGTGATTGACGCGATTGATAAAATTCGCGATACAGCGACATCTCATGAACGTACATATGTCATTGAAGTCATGGGACGTCATGCAGGTGATATTGCGCTTTGGGCAGGTCTTGCAGGTGGAGCAGAAAGCATTTTAATCCCAGAAGCCGATTATGATATGGACGAAATAGTCGCGCGTCTCAAACGCGGACATGAACGTGGTAAGAAACATAGCATCATTGTTGTTGCAGAAGGTGTCGGTAGCGGTGTGGAATTCGGTAAGCGCATCGAAGAAGCAACAGGGTTCGAAACGCGTGTGACAGTATTAGGTCATGTCCAACGCGGTGGTTCACCAACTGCTTTTGACCGTGTCCTTGCAAGCCGTCTAGGTGCGCGCGCAGTAGAGTTGTTACTTGAAGGAAAAGGCGGACGTTGCGTTGGTATTCAAAATAACCAACTAGTTGATCATGATATTATTGAAGCGTTAGCCCAAAAACATACAGTCGATCAGAAAATGTACCAACTATCAAAAGAGCTTTCAATTTAATGGATATTTGTGGTATCGTTTCCATATGCAAAGTGTAGGAGGGTATTTATGCGCAAAACGAAAATTGTTTGTACGATCGGTCCTGCGAGTGAAAGCGTAGAGAAACTTGTACAACTTATCGAAGCGGGAATGAACGTTGCACGTCTTAACTTTTCTCACGGAAGCCATGAAGAGCATGCTGCACGCATTCGCAACATTCGTGAAGCATCAAAAATGACTGGAAAAACCGTTGCCATTTTATTGGATACAAAAGGTCCAGAAATTCGCACGCACAACATGGAAAATGGTGCAATTGAATTAAAAGCAGGTGCTGAAGTCACCATTTCGATGAAAGAAGTACTTGGTACACCAGAAAAATTTTCGATTACTTATGAAGGACTCATTGATGACGTACATGTCGGTTCAACCATTTTATTAGATGACGGGTTAATCGGTTTAGAAGTATTAGCTGTTGACAAAGAAGCGAAAGAAATCAAAACAAAAGTGTTGAACGGCGGCGTACTAAAAAATAAAAAAGGTGTCAACGTGCCGGGCGTAAAAGTGAAATTACCGGGCATTACGGAAAAAGATGCAGATGACATTCGTTTTGGTATTGAACAAGGCATCGACTTCATTGCTGCATCGTTTGTTCGACGTGCTTCCGATGTGCTTGAAATTCGCGAATTACTCGAAGAACATAACGCATTACACATTCAAATTATCCCGAAAATTGAAAATCAAGAAGGCGTAGACAATATTGATGAGATTTTAGAAGTGGCAGACGGTTTAATGGTTGCTCGCGGGGACCTAGGTGTCGAAATTCCAGCGGAAGAAGTACCACTTGTGCAAAAAGAGTTAATTAAAAAATGCAACGCGCTTGGAAAACCGGTCATCACAGCGACACAAATGCTCGATTCAATGCAACGCAACCCACGACCAACTCGTGCAGAGGCAAGCGATGTGGCGAACGCTATTTTCGATGGAACAGATGCGATTATGCTTTCCGGAGAAACAGCAGCAGGGGCTTACCCAGTTGAGGCGGTACAAACGATGCACCGCATTGCTTTGCGCACGGAGCAAGCGTTACAATATCGCGATTTATTATCAAAACGGAGCAAACAAAGCGGAACAACAATTACAGATGCAATTGGACAATCGGTTGCTCACACGGCGTTAAACTTAGATGTTGCAGCAATTGTGACACCGACAGTAAGCGGTCATACAGCGCGTATGATTTCGAAATACCGCCCAAAAGCGCCAATTATCGCTGTTACATCAAATGAAGCTGTCTCTCGTAAATTAGCACTCGTTTGGGGTGTTCATCCGCGCGTTGCCCAACATGCGACGTCAACAGATGAGATGCTTGATATTGCTGTTGAGGCGGCTATCGATACAGGTATCGTGAAACATGGTGATCTTGTTGTCATTACAGCAGGTGTTCCGGTTGGAGAAACAGGCTCGACTAACTTAATGAAAGTGCATATGATTGGCGATATGATTGCGAAAGGCCAAGGCATTGGTCGTAAATCCGCATTCGGAAAAGTCGTTGTAGCTAAAACGGCTGGAGAAGCGCTTGAAAAAATGATAGAAGGTGGCATTTTAGTTGCCCCAGCGACAGATGCGGACATGATGAGAGCATTAGAAAAAGCTGTGGCCATCATCACCGAAGAAGGTGGCTTAACAAGCCATGCGGCTGTTGTTGGCTTAAGCTTAGGAATCCCGGTAATTGTCGGTGTAAACAACGCAACAGCTATTTTAAAAGATGGACAAGACATTACGGTAGATGCGAGCTTCGGTGCTATTTATCGTGGTCATGCGAGCGTGCTATAATAAAGAAGGGGACATCCCCTTCTTTATTATTTTGGAGGGATGTATGTGCAAAACATCTTTTTTCTTCTTTTTATCGTGATTCCAGCGCTAGAAATTGTCGTTCTTGTGTTGGCGGGAAAGGCAATTGGTATATGGCCAACATTTTCACTAATCGTTTTGACAGGCATGATCGGTGCATTTTTAGCGAAAAAACAAGGATTGCATACGGTGCAGCGGGTGAAATATGAGTTCAAGAACGGACGTATACCAAGCGATGCGCTATTAGATGGTGCTTGTATTTTAGTTGGTGGAACATTGTTGCTAACGCCGGGATTTATTACAGATACGGCAGGTTTTATTTTACTTCTCCCATTTGCGCGTGAAAAAATAAAACCGTGGCTTGTTCGCTTGTTTAAGAAGATGTTCTATACAAAAACATGGATTTATATTCGAAAATAAAAAGCATAAGCTAATGGCTTATGCTTCCTTTTTTCCGATAATAAAGTTCCAAATATCTTGAAAAACGCCAGCATGATGTAGTGTTCGACCAATGACAAGTAATACAGGTCCAACGATTAAGCCGAGAAAACCGATCAATTTGAAACCGACAAATAAAGCGATCAATGTAGCTAACGGATCGAGTCCGATATTAGAGGAGAGAAGTTTTGGTTCCATCACTTGTCGCTGTACGAGAACGACGAGATATAACACACCAAGGCCGATAGAAAAGTGAGTATCGCCGCTCATCGCTGCGTAAACAATCCATGGAACAAACACTAATCCTGTTCCTAAATACGGTAAAATATCAACAATGCCGATAATAAGAGCGATCGTAATCGCGTATTCTACTCGCAACACAAGTAAGCCGACTAATACGATCAGTGTTGTAATCGAAATGAGTGTCGCTTGCGCTTTAAGAAACCCAAATAGCGCCTTTTTTAATTCGGCAAACACTTTTGTCGTGCTCGTTTGCACTTTGTTTGGTAACAATTTTTGAAACAATGCTTTTAGGCGATACCAGTCTTTGCATATAAAAAATGTGGCAAGCAACGAGAAAATAAAAATTGTTGCAAAATTAGGCAACCATCCAATGATAGAAGGTATATTTTGTAATATGTTTTGGATAAATTGCCCGACCGTTGTAGCAATTTTCGTTCCAACAGATTGAATGTTTGACATAATCGTATCTTGTTGTGATGTGTCTAAATTTTTAAAAAGTGTAGCTAGTTGGTTATAGAGTGGAATGATTTGGCTTGCCACAAACTGTTCTATATAAATAACGAGTTTTTGAAAATGATTTGGCACCACTGTTGCTAAGTATTGTGTTCCAGTCACGATTTCTGCAACAAGAAGGGTGACAAGCCCAGCAACGAGTGCAAGTAAAAGAATTAAAACAACGATGACTGCCAACGCCCTTGGCATTTTCATTTTTTTCTCCATTACGTCGACAATCGGATTAATGAAAAAGGCGATCGCTAACGCAATTAAAAACGGGTACGTTAACGTGGACAAATAATATAAGCTTGCTAATCCGGCGATAATCACAACGATCACAAATAAAAAACGAAGGGAACTGTACAAATATTGATTCGACATTCCCTCACCTCCCGTCTTTTGTCATTTACAACTATTATAATATACAATGCAAAGGAAGAAAAAGTTTCAAAGAAGGGGGCGTATTTCGTGCAACCATTTATTTTTTTATTTATTCTTCTTGTCATTGGTATGATAGCAAAAAATCATTCCCTTATTGTTGCTGTACTTTTTTTACTCGTTGTGAAAAGTATCGGATTAAGTTCTAAAATATTTCCTTATTTAGAGCAAAAGGGAATTAATCTTGGTGTGACGATGATTACGATTGCTGTATTAGTTCCGATTGCAACTGGAAAAATAGGGTTGAAAGAACTGACAGAGTCTGTTCGCTCGATTTATTCCTGGATTGCCATGTTATCAGGGGTTGCTGTCGCTTTGTTAGCAAAGGGAGGAGTTACACTGCTTGTGAAAGATCCACATATGACGACTGCGCTTGTTCTTGGGACGATTTTAGCTGTATCTTTATTTAAAGGGGTCGCTGTTGGCCCGTTAATAGGTGCTGGCATTGCATATGTAATCATGAAAATAGTCGATGTATTTTCTTAATTGATTACTTTTTTATAATAATATTTTTGAATTATGATTTCTTTTAGTTCACAAAAGTCTGATAATTGTTTATAATGGTAGTGGAGCATGTACGAAACTATCGTATATATTCCCCTGCTCGCTTCGTAAAGCGGATAGGTGAATATATAACAAAATGTAAGCATTTTCTTTGCATTTTTATTCAGCTGTTTTGAGCAATCGCTCGACGACGCGTTTCAACATGGGAAAAGGGGAATAAAAGAGAAAAAGGAGAGATGTAAGATGACAGTAACTCGCGGTCTCGAAGGGGTTGTAGCAACCACTTCCACAATTAGTTCAATCATCGATGATACGCTCACATATGTTGGGTATAATATCGATGACTTAGCTGAACACGCTACGTTTGAAGAAGTCGTTTATTTGCTTTGGCATCGCAAACTGCCGAATAAGGAAGAACTAGAAATGTTAACAAAACAGTTAGCGGAAAATGCCGATATTCCGCAACAAGTTATTGATCATTTTAAAATGTATCCGCTTGATCAAGTTCATCCAATGGCAGCGCTTCGTACAGCGATTTCATTCCTCGGCTTGTACGATGAAGAAGCAGAAGCGATGAATCTTGAGGCAAACTATCGGAAAGCCATTCGTTTACAAGCGAAAATATCAACAATTGTAGCTGCATTTTCGCGCATTCGAAAAGGTTTAGAACCTGTGCCACCGCGCAAAGATTTAAGTTTTGCGGCAAACTTTTTATATATGCTAACAGGTAAAGAACCGGATCCGATCGCTGAGGAAGCGTTTAATAAAGCGCTCGTGCTGCATGCAGATCATGAATTGAACGCTTCAACATTTACAGCGCGCGTCTGTGTTGCGACTTTATCTGATGTATATTCTGGCATTACAGCAGCGATTGGAGCGTTGAAAGGGCCGCTTCACGGTGGAGCGAACGAAGCGGTAATGAAAATGTTGACAGAAATCGGCACGCTTGAAAATGTAGAAACGTACATTCATAACAAATTAAATAATAAAGAAAAAATTATGGGCTTTGGTCATCGTGTGTATCGCCATGGAGACCCACGTGCAAAGCACTTGAAGAAAATGTCTGAAAAATTGACGAAGTTAACAGGTGAACCACATTGGTATGACATGTCGGTGAAAATTGAGGAGATCGTTACATCGGCAAAAGGATTACCACCAAATGTTGACTTCTACTCTGCTTCTGTTTACCATAGTTTAGGAATTGATCATGATTTATTTACGCCGATTTTCGCAATTAGTCGCATGTCTGGATGGCTCGCACACATTTTAGAGCAATACGAAAACAACCGTCTCATTCGTCCGCGTGCTGAATATACGGGACCTATGAGACAAGTATACGTGCCGCTTGAAGAGCGAGCATAAGGATGGCTGCAAAAGGTGAGAAACTCGCCTTTCTCACCTTTTTATACTACATAATTTGGAGGTCGTTATTGTGATGCAAGGTGAAAAAATTACGGTTACAAATGGGGTATTAAACGTTCCAAACTATCCAATTATTCCATTTATTGAAGGAGATGGGACAGGTCCAGATATTTGGGCAGCTGCATCTCGGGTGCTAGAAGCGGCTGTGGAAAAAGCTTATAAAGGTGAACGCAAAATTGTTTGGAAAGAAGTGCTTGCTGGTGAAAAAGCGTTTAAATTGACAGGTGAATGGTTGCCACAGGAAACGCTTGATACGATTCGTGAATACATAATTGCCATTAAAGGACCGTTGACAACGCCAGTAGGTGGTGGGATCCGTTCATTAAACGTTGCGCTTCGTCAAGAGCTCGATTTATTTGTATGCTTACGCCCGGTTCGTTATTTCAAAGGAGTTCCTTCTCCGGTTAAGCGTCCTGAAGATACAGACATGGTTATTTTCCGTGAGAATACGGAAGATATTTATGCGGGAATTGAGTATGCCAAAGGAACACCAGAAGTGAAAAAATTAATTGATTTCTTGCAAAACGAAATGGGTGTGCGTAAAATTCGCTTCCCTGAAACATCTGGAATTGGTATTAAGCCGATTTCAGAAGAAGGTACGAAACGATTAGTGCGCGCAGCAATTAAATATGCCATTGAGCATGGTCGGAAATCGGTTACGCTCGTTCATAAAGGAAACATTATGAAATACACAGAAGGCGCATTTAAAAACTGGGGTTATGAATTAGCTGAGCAAGAATTCGGCGATCAAGTATTTACTTGGGCTGAATATGACCGCATCGTTGAAATGCATGGAAAGGAAGCTGCAAACCGAGCGCAAGCGGAAGCAGAAGCAGCAGGAAAAATTATTATTAAAGACTCGATTGCAGATATTTTCTTACAACAAATTTTAACTCGTCCACGTGAGTTCGATGTCGTTGCGACAATGAACTTAAACGGTGACTACATTTCAGATGCGCTCGCAGCACAAGTAGGCGGCATCGGTATCGCCCCAGGTGCAAACATTAACTACGAAACAGGCCATGCGATCTTTGAAGCGACGCACGGAACTGCACCGAAATATGCAGGATTAGACAAAGTGAACCCATCATCTGTCATTTTATCTGGCGTAATGATGTTTGAGCATCTCGGTTGGAATGAAGCAGCAAAATTGATTATTGACTCGATGGAAAAAACTATTGCATCTAAAGTGGTCACATACGACTTTGCACGTTTAATGGAAGGTGCAACAGAGGTGAAATGTTCTGAATTCGCGGATGCTCTCATTCGAAATATGGGAGAATAACATAAAAAAGGGGATGGAAGAACGTGGGTATGAAACGTAAAAAAATCTCAATTATCGGTGCTGGATTTACGGGAGCAACAACAGCGTTCATTTTAGCGCAAAAGGAGCTCGGGGACATTGTTCTTGTCGACATTCCGCAGTTGGAAAATCCAACAAAAGGAAAGGCGCTCGATATGCTTGAGTCAAGCCCGGTTCTTGGATTTGACGCCAACATCATCGGTACGTCGGATTATGCAGATACAGCTGATTCAGATATCGTCGTGATCACCGCTGGCATTGCGCGTAAACCCGGCATGAGCCGCGATGATTTAGTCACGACAAACCAAAGTATTATGAAGGCGGTCACGAAAGAAGTCGTCAAATATTCGCCGAACTGCTTTATTATCGTATTAACGAATCCTGTTGATGCGATGACATACACGGTGTTTAAAGAATCCGGTTTCCCGAAAAACCGTGTGATCGGTCAATCTGGGGTGTTGGATACCGCACGTTTCCGTACATTTGTTGCACAAGAATTAAATTTATCTGTAAAAGACATTACGGGATTTGTTTTAGGAGGTCATGGAGATGATATGGTGCCACTTGTGCGCTATTCGTATGCGGGTGGCATTCCTCTTGAAACGTTAATTCCAAAAGATCGTTTAGACGCCATCGTTGAACGTACTCGCAAAGGTGGCGGTGAAATTGTGAACTTGCTTGGCAACGGCAGTGCTTATTATGCGCCCGCTGCATCCCTTGCTGAAATGGTTGAAGCAATTGTGAAAGACCAGCGCCGAGTTCTTCCAGCCATCGCTTATTTAGAAGGCGAATACGGATATGAAGGTATTTATTTAGGTGTGCCAACCATTTTAGGTGGCAACGGAATTGAAAAAGTTATCGAATTAGAGCTAACAGAAGAAGAAAAAGTAGCGTTAGCAAAATCTGTTGAGTCGGTGAAAAATGTGATGAAAGTATTACAATAATAAAAATTCGGGGGGAATCCCCGAATTTTTATATATGGTCAAACAAAGGGGAGATGGGTATGCTGAGCAAAAAACGCAAACTTGGACGTTTAATTTCAGACATTTCCGTTGGTGAGAAGCTCGTATTAACGGAAGCGATCGAAGATAAGGATTTATTGTTATATTTAGGGCTAACAAACGATGCCAATCCGCTTTATATTCAACATGACTACGCATCTCAAACGCCATGGAAACGCCCGATTGTACCAACCATTATGTTAACAGGTATCATTACGTCGGCTGTTTCAAAATATTTGCCGGGACCAGGAAGCCACATCATTTCCCAAACGATTGAATTTAAACGACCGGTATATCATTACGAACATGTTGAATTTTTATTTGAAGTGACTGAAGTGGATGAAGAAAATAATGAAATTCATATTTCGATTCAAGCTGCGCGAGATGGAGAAGAAATATTAGTTGGAGCATTGCGTGTCGTTCCGCCATATCCGTTCGTTGAAGAAAAAGCACTAGATAACTTTTAAAAAGGAGGCGTTGCCTCTTTTTTATTTTTTTCTTTTTACATCATTCGTTATAATAAAAATGTAACAAATTTACGTTGTTGGAGGATGGTTATGTCGAAACGTGTGTTAGTTGTCGATGATGAGCAGTCGATCGTTACGTTGTTAGAGTACAACTTAAAACAGGCAGGGTTTATCGTATTGACAGCCTATGATGGAGAAGAAGGGCTTCATAAAGCGTTAGAGGAGCGTCCCGATTTTATCATTCTTGATTTAATGTTACCGAAATTAGATGGGATTGAAGTATGCAAGCAGCTACGGCAACAAAAAGTGATGACTCCTATTTTAATGTTGACAGCAAAAGATGATGAATTTGATAAAGTACTTGGGCTTGAATTAGGTGCCGATGACTATATGACCAAGCCGTTTAGCCCACGTGAAGTTGTAGCACGCGTTAAGGCCATTTTACGCCGAACAATCATACCAGGACAAGAAGAAAAACAAGAACATAGCGACGATTCGCTTATTGTCGGACAACTAAAAATTTTCCCAGATCGTTATGAGGCATATTTTGCACAACAAAGATTAGAACTCACTCCGAAAGAATTTGAATTATTAGCATACTTAGCGAAATATAAAGGACGTGTATTGACACGTGATCAATTATTAAGTGCAGTTTGGAACTATGACTTTGCGGGGGATACACGCATTGTCGATGTGCATATTAGTCATTTGCGTGACAAAATCGAACATGATACGCGAAAGCCTGTATATATTAAAACGATACGGGGCTTAGGATATAAATTGGAGGAGCCGAAAGCGGATGAATAAATTTCGCTCCCGGCTATTGCTCGGGCTTATTTCCGTCATTTTGTCGGTTTTATTCGGTCTAGGTTTGCTATTAGGTCAATTGTTTCAAAAGTTTTATGCAGATACTGTGCATGATCGAATGGAGAAAGAGGCAAAACTTTTAGCCTTATATATGGAAAATAAATCGCTTCAGTCTGATATGTTTGAACAACGATTGAACGCCATTAGCGATATGCTGTCTGCTCGCATCACCATTGTTGATCGAGACGGAAAAGTTCTGTTAGATACAAACAATTACGTGTTGATTGATAAAAAACGTCATCAAAAGCTCATTCAAACGTTATTAAAAAAAGAAGATGAATCAGTTATATTTGAAGAAGAACAAGACTTATATTATTATGCAGTTTCATTTTGGCAACGTGATCAACAACTCGGATATATTGTCATAAGTTTGCCGATGGATGCGATTGAGCGGGTGGACGAACAAATTTGGTTGTTGCTCACGTTCAGCTTGAGCATTGCTTTTTTCATCATTCTTTTATTAGGTATTAAAATTACAAACCAGTATACGAAACCGATAGAAGCAGCAACAAAAGTGGCGATGGAGTTGGCACGTGGCAATTATAAAGCTCGAACGTATGAAAGTCGAGAAGACGAAACAGGCATGCTTAGCCAGTCGCTAAACATTTTGGCGCGCAATTTACAAGAGATGGTTCGTACACAAGAAATGCAGCAAGATCGCTTACGTGCTCTCATTGAAAATATGGGAAGTGGCTTAATTTTAATTGATCAGCGTGGGTACATTTCGTTAATGAACCGCGCGTATAAGGAAATGTTCCATATTGATCCATTAGATTACATACATCGCTTATATTATGAAGCGTTTCCACATCAAGAGGTCATCGCCCTTGTAGAGGAAATATTTATGACAGAAATAAATGTAAGGAAACAAATGCTTCTTCCGATTGGTATTGAACGAAAACATTTTGAAGTGTACGGAACGCCCATTATTGGAACGAATGATGAGTGGAAAGGAATTATTATTGTGTTCCACGATATTACTGAGCTAAAAAAGCTTGAGCAAATGAGAAAAGATTTTGTGGCGAACGTTTCGCACGAATTAAAAACGCCGATTACATCGATTAAAGGGTTTGCTGAAACGTTATTAGATGGAGCGATGCATGATGCGCAAACGCTTGAATATTTTTTAACGATTATTTTAAAAGAAAGTGAGCGCCTTCAACATTTAATTCAAGATTTGCTTGATTTATCGAAAATTGAACAGCAAGGATTTACGTTAAATATATCCGTTGTTGACTTGAATGAGGTATTGAAAGAAGTCATTGTCATGCTTGAATCAAAAGCGAACGATAAACAAATTACATTGACATGTACATCGAATGCAACGCTTTGTTATATGTATGGTGATTTACATCGTTTAAAACAAATTTTTATTAATTTAATTAATAATGCTATTGCTTATACACCAGCTGGTGGGCGTGTAACAGTTTATGTGGAGAAAGACGATAAAGAGTTACGCGTTCATATAAGTGACACAGGTATCGGAATTGAACAAAAGGAAATTCCACGTATTTTTGAAAGATTTTATCGTGTGGACAAAGCACGAAGTCGCAACTCAGGTGGTACAGGTCTTGGATTAGCGATTGTGAAACATTTAGTAGAGGCGCATCACGGTACAATTTCTGTAAAAAGTGAAGTGGGGGTAGGGACGACATTCACTGTTCATTTTCGTGCAGATGCTTGTGCAGACGACTGATTTTTAACGATATATTTACAATTAGTTTACCATGTATTAAAAAAATATTGGTAACATAACAAGTGAAAACCCCTTCATCCAAGAAGCCGATTGTCTTGGAATAGGCGAGGACAACGAATGTTCTCGTCTTTTTTCTTTTTTGGCGGTGATCATGGTAAAATAAGCGTAAGTGAATCAAAGAGGAGGTTTTCGGTTTGGCGAACAAATTAGTCTTAATTGACGGCAATAGCATCGCTTATCGCGCTTTTTTTGCATTGCCTCTGTTACATAACGATAAGGGTATTCATACAAACGCCATTTATGGTTTTACAATGATGTTAATGAAGCTCATTGAAGAAGAGAAGCCGACGCATATGCTCGTCGCGTTTGATGCAGGGAAAACGACATTTCGCCATGAAGTGTATACAGAATACAAAGGTGGGAGACAAAAAACACCACCAGAATTATCGGAACAGTTTCCGTTTTTACGCGAACTGCTTGATGCATACAACATTCGTACGTACGAACTTGAAAATTATGAGGCAGATGATATTATCGGAACGATTGCTACGGAGGCGGAAAAAGAAGGATTTGACGTCGTCATTATTTCGGGTGATCGTGATTTAACACAATTAGCCTCTGAACGCATTCATGTACATGTGACGAAAAAAGGGATAACAGATATAGAGCGATATACACCAGAACATGTATTTGAGAAGTACGGGCTAACGCCTGCTCAAATTGTTGATTTGAAAGGATTAATGGGAGATGCGTCAGATAATATTCCAGGAGTTCCAGGGATAGGAGAGAAAACTGCATTAAAATTATTAAAAGAATATGGAACGGTTGAACATGTGCTTGCCTCACTTGAACATATTTCTGGAAAAAAACTAAAAGAAAACTTGCAAACGTACCGTGAACAAGCGTTATTAAGTAAACAGCTAGCTACCATTCGTCGCGATGTTCCGCTGACGCTATCGCTCGATGAATTAGCATGGCAGTCGTATGATGTCGAGCGAGTGACAACGTTGTTTCAAGAGCTCGGTTTTACATCGCTTATGGACAAAATTGGTCGGTCTTCACAAGAACAACGATCGTTAAAAGATATTTCATTTGTTACTGTTCAAACGATTGACGAGCATATGTTGGAAAAAGAAAGTACACTTCTTGTTGAAGTGATGGATGCGAATTATCATCAAGCACCTATTTTAGGCTTTGCGCTTGTCAATGAACGTGGACACTTTTTTATCCCGACGGACGTTGCTTTAGCGTCGTCTGCATTTAAAACGTGGCTTGAAGATGAGCAATGCAAAAAAAGTGTATTTGATGCAAAACGAGCGATCGTTGCGCTAAAGTGGCACGGTATTGAACTCAAAGGTGTCGATTTCGATTTATTATTAGCCGCATATTTACTCAATCCGACAGATGCTAACGGCGATGTGGCGGCTATTGCAAAAACGAAACAATATACAGATGTACAAAGTGACGAAGAAGTATATGGAAAAGGGGCAAAACAAGCTGTTCCACCGACAAATGTATTAGCTGAACATCTCGTACGAAAAGCAAAAGCGATCGCTTCGTTAAAAGAAACATATATTCATGAACTTAAACAAAATGAACAATTTGAATTGCTTATTCACTTAGAGTTACCACTTACGTTCATTTTGGCACAGATGGAGTTCTACGGTGTAAAAGTGGATGTAAATCGTTTGCAAGATATGGGGAAAGAATTCGCTGCTCAACTTCAACAAATTGAGCAACGCATTTATGAATTAGCAGGAACGACATTTAACATCAATTCCCCAAAACAACTAGGGACGATTTTGTTTGAGAAATTACAGCTGCCGGTTGTAAAAAAGACGAAAACAGGTTATTCAACCTCGGCGGATGTTTTAGAAAAATTGGCGCCGTACCATGAAATCATCGAGCAAATTTTACATTATCGTCAGCTCGGAAAATTACAATCGACATATGTAGAAGGATTAATGAAAGTTGTTCGAAAAGATACAGGAAAAGTGCATACCATTTTCCAACAAGCGCTCACTCAAACAGGACGTTTAAGTTCAACGGAGCCCAATTTACAAAACATTCCGATTCGTATTGAAGAGGGAAGAAAAATTCGCCAAGCGTTCGTCCCATCTTTTGATGACTGGGTGATTTTTTCTGCTGACTATTCGCAAATTGAGTTGCGGGTGTTAGCTCATATCGCTAACGATGAAAATTTAATTGTAGCATTTCATCATGATCTCGACATTCATACGAAAACAGCGATGGATATTTTTCATGTGAAAGAAGAAGAAGTGACTGCTCAAATGCGCCGGCAAGCAAAAGCTGTCAACTTCGGCATCGTTTATGGGATTAGCGACTACGGATTGTCGCAAAACTTAGGCATTACACGCAAAGAAGCAGCGGAATTTATCGAGCGCTATTTCCAAAGTTATCCGGGCGTAAAACGGTATATGCAAGAAATTATACAAGATGCAAAACAAAAAGGATATGTCACGACGTTGCTTCACCGTCGTCGTTATTTACCTGATATTACGAGCAGTAATTTTAATGTTCGTAGCTTTGCGGAGCGGACAGCGATGAACACGCCAATTCAAGGAAGTGCAGCGGACATTATTAAAAAGGCGATGATTGATTTAGCTAGCCGTTTACGTGAAGAAGGACTACAAGCTCGTTTGTTGCTACAAGTACATGACGAACTCATTTTAGAAGCGCCAAAAGAGGAAGTACATTTGTTGAAAAACATTGTTCCCGATGTAATGGAAAATGCTGTTTCATTACGTGTTCCGCTAAAAGTCGATTATCATTTTGGACCGACGTGGTATGACGCAAAGTAAGGAAGGGTGAACATGCATGCCAGAATTACCGGAAGTCGAAACGGTGCGACGTACATTACTTCCTCTTGTTGTTGGTAAAACGATCGAACGTGTGAATGTGCTTTGGGAGAAAATCGTTCAACACCCTGAAGTAGAGACATTTTGCGAACGATTGAAAGGGCAAACAATTTACGACATCCAGCGGCGAGGGAAATTTTTAATTTTTCAATTGGATAATGTCGCTCTTGTTTCCCATTTGCGTATGGAAGGACGTTATATATATGAAAAAGAAGATACACCATTTGATCGGCATACGCATGTCTTTTTTACATTTACCGATCGCACGGAACTTCGTTATCGCGATGTGCGGAAATTTGGTACGATGCATCTGTTCGATAAAGGAAAAGAATTACACGTTCCTCCTTTGTCAAATATCGGACTTGAGCCACTTGACGAGCAGTTTACTGTTTCATGGCTTAGCGACCAGCTTCAACGCACGGAGCGAACGATTAAAGCGACATTGCTTGATCAAACCATTGTCGCAGGATTAGGTAATATTTATGTCGATGAAGTGTTGTTTCGTTCTTCCATCTCTCCAGAGCGTGTAGCAACTACGCTAACTGTCCAAGAAATCGAAGCGTTACATAAAGCGATTATTCAAACGATACAAGAAGCGATTGAAAAAGGCGGAAGTACCGTTCGAACGTACGTTAATACGCAAGGGAAGACAGGGACGTTTCAAACGCAATTATATGTATACGGCCGAGCAAACATGCCGTGCCGTCGTTGTGGGACACCTATTATAAAGACAACTGTGGCTAATCGCGGTACACATTATTGTCAGCATTGTCAAACATAGCATAAGAACATTGCCTAGGCCTCTTCCATATACTATGGTAGCTTTTCAAAGGAAGGGGCGGGCGTATATGATTACGTGGTCTTTAGTTTTGCTTGCTTTAGCTGTGAGCATCGACGGCTTGACTGTCGGTGTTACGTATGGTATGCGGAATGTACACATTCCGCTTCGTTCGTTGCTTATTATTTCGCTTTTTTCATGCATGACATTTTTAGTAGCGATGGGCATTGGTCGCATGCTTTATATGTTTTTTTCACCAACCGTTGCTAATGCAATGGGTGGGAGTATATTAATCATATTAGGATTATGGATGATCATTCAATTTATGCTTAAAAGAGATGACAATGAAGAAAAGTTTTTAATGAACGTAGAAATTCGTTCGCTCGGTATTGTCATTCAAATTTTACGCAAACCGACGATGGCTGATTTTGACCGCTCGGGAACGATTACAGGGATGGAGGCGGTATTTTTAGGCATCGCCCTGTCGCTCGATGCGTTTGGAGCAGGCGTGAGCGCTGCGCTTTTAAATTATTCTGTGTTGTTTACTACATTTCTCGTTTGTTTGCTTAGCTTTAGTTTTTTATTTAGTGGGTTAAAAATTGGAAAATCGTTTAGGAAGTATGACTGGCTACAAAAATACTCGTTTTTACCTGGGATTATGCTTATTGTTATTGGTATTTTTAAAATGAGGTAGGGGTGAAGGCGGTGTTAACGATCGGATTAACTGGGGGCATCGCTAGTGGGAAAAGTACGGTCGCGGCAATGTTCCGTGACTTACATATTCCTGTCATCGATGCAGATGAAATCGCTCATCGTGTCACATCAGTTGATGGCGACGCATATCAACCGATTATAGAGACGTTTGGGAGCGACATTTTAGATTCAAATGGTGCAATTGATCGACGTAAGCTTGGTGCGATCGTATTTCATGATGAACAAAAGCGAAAACAGTTAAATGCCATTGTTCATCCACTTGTTCGCAAACATATGTTGCAACAGAAAGAAAAATATGCAAAAGAAGGGGAAAAAGCAGTTGTTCTTGACATTCCCCTTTTATTTGAAAGTAAATTAGAGTATCTCGTTGACCGTATTCTCGTTGTGTATGTTGATGAACAAACTCAACTTCGTCGCCTTCGTGAGCGTAATGGATTTTCGGTTGAAGAAGCATGGGCGCGGATAAAAGCACAAATGCCACTTGAAGAAAAAAGAAAAAAAGCAGATGAGATCATCGATAATAATGGAACGATTGAAGAAACGAAAAAACAATTGCACACATGTTTAATGCGATGGGGTGTCCTTGAAAAATAGGACGCCTTTTTTTATTTTTTTATAGCATAAACACCTTAAAAATGTTATACTATTTTTGTATATAACAGATAAATAGTATAACACATATATTGAAAGGGGCTATATAATGAAAGCGAGAGTAGCGATTAACGGGTTCGGACGCATCGGACGTATGGTGTTCCGAAGAGCTATTATGGAGCATGATCTTGACATTGTAGCGATTAATGCGAGCTATCCGCCTGAAACGTTAGCTCATTTAATAAAATATGATTCAAACCACGGTAAATTTGACGGAGATGTCATTGCGGTTGAAGACGGCTTAATTGTAAACGGAAAAAAAGTACAATTGCTGAATTCACGTGATCCACGGCTATTACCATGGGGAGAACTTCAAATCGATATTGTTATTGAAGCAACAGGAAAGTTTAACGCAAAAGAAAAAGCAATGATGCACGTCGAAGCAGGAGCGAAGCGCGTCATTTTAACTGCACCTGGAAAAGATGAGGACGTAACGATTGTTATGGGAGTCAATGAACATATGCTTTCTCCAGAGCATGTGGTCATTTCAAACGCTTCATGTACAACAAACTGTTTAGCGCCTGTTGTGAAAGTGCTTGATGAAGCATTTGGGATCGAAAATGGACTCATGACAACCGTCCACGCATATACGAACGACCAAAAAAATATTGACAATCCGCATAAAGATTTACGTCGTGCACGTTCATGCGCACAATCGATCATTCCGACAACAACAGGTGCAGCGAAAGCGTTAGCACTCGTATTACCACATTTAAAAGGGAAAATGCATGGTATGGCGTTGCGCGTTCCGACACCAAACGTTTCACTTGTTGACGTTGTTGTCGATGTGAAAAAAGACGTCACCGTCGATGAAGTAAACGAGGTGTTTATGCAAGCTGCGCGTGGATCTCTAAAAGGCATTTTAGACGTGACGATGGAACCGCTTGTGTCGATTGATTTTAATACAAATCCACATTCTGCCATTGTTGATGGGTTGTCCACGATGGTGATCGAAAATCGGAAAGTAAAAGTATTAGCATGGTATGATAATGAATGGGGCTATTCGTGTCGCGTTGTCGACTTAACAAAGTTTGTTGCGAAACAATTGTTAAAAAATGAAACGGTTACGATGTCATAACGCTGGGGGTTCCCAGCGTTATTTTTCTACCCATTTTATAAAAAAACAAAAAACGATATTGAAAAAAAAATATAAACGAAGTATACTATTTTTCGTGAACTTCTTGAACGCGTGGTAATGTGACTACTTAAAGGGTTAGGACCTCTTTGGACTAACTTTCCCCCGTGGTAGTTATACATTCCAAAAAGCAAAAGAAATTCATCGTTTATTTTTTTAAAATTCATAAAAGGGGGATACGATCATGGATACAATGGGTCGTCACGTTATCTCAGAACTTTGGGGATGCGATTTTGATAAGTTGAATGACATGGAGTTTATTGAAAAAACATTTGTTGATGCAGCGTTAAAGTCTGGTGCTGAAATTCGTGAAGTTGCGTTTCATAAATTTGCACCACAAGGCGTTAGCGGTGTTGTCATCATTTCTGAATCACATTTAACCATTCACAGTTTTCCTGAACACGGTTATGCCAGCATCGACGTTTACACGTGTGGGCATTTAGATCCGACGATTGCAGCTGACTATATCGCAGAAGCGTTAGGTGCGCAAACGCGCGAAACAATTGAATTGCCTCGTGGTATGGGTCCAATTGAAATTAAACAAGCAAAAGCTTTATAATAAAATGTAAGAGAGAAAGAGGTGTAGATTCTGCACCTCTTTTTTATCATTCATTGAAAAGCGAGGAGACAAACGGTGAAATGGAAATATGTATTAACCAATCATAATGAAACATCTGAACGTCATCCGGATGAACAGCTAAAAAGCCGTTATTATAAAACAACACAATCTGCTGCATTACAAGCAGTAAAAGAAATGTTTGAGCAAATGGATGGATGCCACATTGTGGCGATTTCAGCAGAACGTGGAGAAATAAGCGTATCACTAACGAAAGGAAAAAAAGCATTTATTGTTGCAACAATCGTTTCTGTTCGTCCATTTGAAACAGCCATTGACTTTTCAGTAACGACAGAAACAAAATGGTTTCCAATTGACTTTGGGTTTAGTCGCCAACTTATTATTCGTTTATACGATCAATTAGCTAAACGATTTACATATATCGGATCGGGAATATATAGCGATAAATAGTTGTATATGCGCCTTTTTTTGTCTACTATAAGGGTAAGATCATTGCTAGGGAGCTGATACATATGAAATGCCCGTCGTGTCATCACAATGGAACGCGCGTGCTTGACTCGCGTCCGGTTGATGAAGGGCGTTCCATTCGCCGTCGTCGTGAATGTGAACGTTGTCATTTTCGCTTCACAACGTTTGAGCGGATCGAAGAAACACCGTTAATTGTTGTGAAAAAAGAGGGAACGAGAGAAGAATTTAGCCGGGAAAAAATATTACGCGGGCTCATTAAAGCGTGCGAAAAACGGCCGGTTGCGCTGGAACAACTAGAGGAAGTGACGCAACAAATTGAGCGAGAGTTGCGCAACAGCGGTATAAATGAAGTGAAAAGTGAAACGATTGGTGAAATGGTCATGGAACGGCTATCAAAAATTGATGAAGTTGCCTATGTTCGTTTTGCGTCTGTATACCGTCAATTTAAAGATTTAAACGTTTTTATCGAGGAATTAAAAGAACTTATTAAAAAAGAACAAGGGGAAAGGGCATAATATGCTCTTTTTAGAAGAAGGTCGATAATATGGAATATAGCTGGAAAGAATTAATTGCCGTCGACCGATATATTGTGCATGCGAATGGTGTTTTAAGCGAACTAGATCGAAAAGTATTGACGCTTTTATATCAACCGTTAATTGGTGCTCAAGCATATAGTCTATATATGACGTTATGGAGTGAACTAGAGCAAGCACGTTTATGGAGCGAAGAGACGACGCATCATAGTTTAATGGCAATTATGCAATGCAGTTTGCCGACGATATATGCGGAACGTTTAAAGCTCGAGGGCATTGGGTTGTTGAATACGTATATGAAGCGCACGAATGAAAATGATGAACGCGTATTTATTTATGAACTTTGCCTCCCTCTTACACCAGAACAATTTTTTACTGATGGTGTTTTAAACGTATTTTTATATGATCGTGTAGGAAAAACAAAATTTCAAAAGTTGAAAAAGTTTTTTTCTGATCGTGCCATCGATCGCACTTCTTTCATACCCGTTACGCGCTCATTTCACGATGTATTTTCATCGATCCAACCTGAAAAAATGATTCATAAGTTAAGCGACGAAGCGAAACAAGAAGTCATGTTGCAAGATGGACAGCAGTATATAGGAAAAGAGCAAGCGATGTATACGATGCGAGATGATATATTTGATTTTGATACATTTTATGCAGGACTGTCCCATCATCTTGTCCCACGTCGTGCGATTACTGAAAAAGTGAAAGATGCGATCAAAAAGCTAGCCTTTTTATATGGCATTGACCCGCTTGACATGCAAAAAATTGTGATGAGTGTTATAGATCCGGCTGAACAAATTGATATTGAAGCATTAAGAAAAGCAGCACAAGAATGGTATCAATTTGAACGTGGTGAGGCGCTTCCGCGTCTATATGATCGTGTGCAGCCGTTAGAGGAGCGGACGATGGCGCATGTCGAGCCAAAAAACGAAGAAGAATATTTAATGAAGCAGCTTGAAACCGTTTCGCCGAGACAACTACTTATGGACTTTTCTGGTGGCGTTGAGCCAGCGCTAGCAGATTTGCAGCTCATTGAAGAGATTATGTTTAAACAAAAATTGCCACCAGGTGTTATGAATGTGCTGATTTATTACGTCATGCTGCGTACAGATATGAAGCTTCCGAAAAAATATGTAGAAAAGATCGCGAGTTCATGGGCGCGAAAAAAAGTGCGCACAGTGAAGCAAGCGATGGAATTGGCGAAAAAAGAAGCGCGTGAATACGAAACATTTATAAAAGAAAAAGAGAAAAAAGGTTCGAAAAAGCCGATTCGTACTGAGTTATTGCCAGATTGGTTACAAACAGATTATTCACAATTTGAGCGAAAACAAGTGAAATCGGAAGAAGAGCTAGAACAAAAACGACGCGAGTTGGAAGAACGGTTGAAAAAGCCGAAAAGTTAGGGGATAAATGATGAAACCAATTCGGGAAACGATCCATCATTTAATGAATCGTCATGATTTTAAAGAGCGATATGAGGCGATGAAGCGCGATATTTTAAACGATCGACACGTTCAATCGTTTTTACGTGGTCATGATGTGACGGATGCGATGTTGAATCGACATCTCGGGAAATTGTATGAGTTTGTGCAACAAAGTAAGCATTGTGAACGTTGTCCAAGTTTAGAACAATGTCCGAATTTACTGAAAGGGTACACACCTCATTTAATTTGGCAAGGGAAAAACATTGATGTACAATACGAGCGCTGTGCTCGTAAAGTGCAAGATGATGAACGGAAAAAACAACATTCGCTCATTCGTAGTTTATTTATTCCGCGTGACATGCTGCAAGCATCATTTGATCAGTTAGAGACGGACGATCTTGGAAGAATTGAAGCGATCGAACTTGCGAACACATTTGCTTCAACGTATGAAGTAGGTAAACGAACGAAAGGACTGTATTTATACGGTTCTTTTGGCGTTGGAAAAACGTATTTGTTAGCAGCGATGGCAAATGAGTTAGCCCAAAGACATATCGCTTCATTTCTTGTGTACGTGCCGGAATTTGTTCGTTCATTAAAGTCATCACTTCAAACGGACGCGTTTCAAGATACGATTGAATATGCAAAGCAAGTGCCTGTTCTTATGCTCGATGATCTAGGGGCAGAACTAATGTCAAGTTGGTGGCGCGACGAGGTGCTCGGTCCGATTTTACAATATCGTATGCTTGAGCATTTGCCGACATGCTTTACATCGAACTTTGATTTGAAACGTCTTACCCATCACTTCGCTCACTCACAACGAGGTGAAGAAGAACAGGTGAAAGCGGCTCGAATTATTGAGCGAATTGTTTATTTAGCTACTCCGATCGAGATGAAAGGAAAAAATCGACGAATCGAAATGTGATAAACAGGCGGTGTTCCCCATATATATAAAACAAGCATGTTTTTGGAAAAGGGGGGGCACCGTTGATTTATATCGTATTTCAAGATGGACAAGATGCACAACGGCTTTTTGTAGAATTGAATAAAGCACCACAACCATATGGAAAATTACTTTACGACGACAAGACGATTACCGTCTTCTTTCATGAATCGAATATTGCCCATATGCGCGCATTGTTCATTCCGATTTTTACTTCATGTATCATTCAAGCGTTTGAAGCACGTTGGATTTTATCAATTATTTCTCGTACGTTCTTTTATGAGAATGAAGAAGAGCAACAACAAATTTTACAGCTCACTTACTCGTTTATTGATGGAGAAAGGTACGACTATCGTCTCGGAAAAAAATTGACTACGCCACGCGAGCAATTGATTGCCCAATCGCTATATGAATGCTTACATGAAGGTGTATTTTCGTTCGAGTCGCTTATGACTTTTCGGTTAAAGCCGTATTATGATCGATTGATGCATTATGTTGAATTAGCCATTGACGAATACAAACTAGAACAAGAATATCAAGCGTTTATTCATATGTTGCGCGAAATTGTTGCATCACGTCAGCCGCAAATGAACGTGCTTCATTTAGTATATGAAAACGATACGTTCCAATTTTTTGATGAACATTTTTTTTCTTTGTCGTTTCAACAGCTGAAGCAGTTAATTGATCGTCGCCTTATGGTGAGTCAGCCAATGTACATTGATACATCTGTATTAGCCCCGCTCGTATCGATCGCACCAGAAAAAATATATATGTATACAGATGTCACAGATGTGGGAATGATTCAAACGATTCAAAATGTGTTTCAAGAGCGAATGGAGCTTCGAACACCTCTTGATTTTCCAAAAAAATATGCTTATAATGACATACATAATGAATAAGGTCAAAAGTGATGATGAGGACATGGGTGTATGTTTACGGTTCACAGAGAGGGAAGGCATAGGCTGAAACCTTCCTAACACGAAAGATGCACTTACCACCTCTAAACTTCAGCAGTGAACAATGGGACGATGCCCCGTTTAGTAATTGCTGACGGTTTGCGCCGTTATCGAAATGAAGCCGTTTATACGCTCGTTGTATATTTGTATAAACGGGAAGAAGGGTGGAACCACGAAGCCAACTCGTCCCTCATTTTTGGGACGAGTTTTTTTATTTTTAAAAAAGGAGTGAATAGCTTTGGCGGATGTAGTAAAGATCACATTTCCAGATGGAGCAGTAAAGGAGTTTCCGAAAGGAGTGACAACAGAAGACATTGCGGCGTCAATTAGTCCTGGCTTAAAGAAAAAAGCAATTGCAGGGAAGCTGAACGATCGAATGATTGATTTGCGCACATCAATTGAAGAAGATGGCGCGCTTTCGATTATTACACAAGATATGTCAGAAGCGCTTGACATTTTGCGCCATAGCACAGCGCACTTAATGGCGCAAGCGATTAAACGATTATATAAAGATGTAAAGCTTGGCGTTGGTCCTGTTATTGAAAACGGCTTTTACTACGATATTGATGTCGATGTGCCAATTACAGCGGAAGACTTACCGAAAATTGAACAAGAAATGAAAAAAATCGTGAAAGAAAACTTGGACATCGTTCGTAAAGAAGTAAGTCGTGAAGAAGCGATTCGTCGCTATGAAGAAATTGGGGATCATTTAAAAATTGAACTTATTCACGACATTCCGGAAGGAGAAGTTGTCTCCATTTACGAACAAGGAGAATTTTTCGATCTTTGTCGTGGGGTGCACGTGCCATCAACAGGAAAAATAAAAGAGTTTAAACTGTTAAGTGTGGCGGGTGCATACTGGCGTGGCGACAGCAAAAACAAAATGTTGCAACGTATTTACGGAACAGCCTTTTTCAAAAAAGAAGATTTAGATGAATATTTACGCCTTTTACAAGAAGCGAAAGAGCGCGATCATCGCAAGCTTGGAAAAGAACTCGACTTATTTATGACATCGCAAAAGGTCGGACAAGGATTACCGCTTTGGCTCCCAAAAGGAGCGACGATTCGCCGAACAATTGAACGTTACATCGTCGATAAAGAGTTGTCGCTTGGTTATCAACACGTATATACGCCGGTACTTGGCAGCGTGGAATTATATAAAACGTCTGGCCATTGGGACCATTATAAAGATGGCATGTTCCCACCGATGGAGATGGATAATGAGCAGCTTGTATTACGTCCGATGAACTGCCCACATCATATGATGGTGTATAAACATAAAATTCATAGCTATCGCGAACTGCCAATTCGCATCGCTGAACTCGGCACGATGCACCGTTATGAAATGTCTGGAGCGCTTACAGGCTTGCAACGTGTGCGCGGCATGACGTTAAATGATGCACATATTTTCGTGCGCCCAGATCAAATTAAAGACGAGTTTAAGCGCGTCGTCAATTTAATTTTAGAGGTATATAAAGACTTCGGTTTAACTGATTATTCATTCCGTCTGTCGTATCGTGATCCACAAGATAAAGAAAAATATTATGATGACGATGCGATGTGGGAAAAAGCACAAAGCATGTTAAAAGAGGCGATGGACGAACTCGGACTTGACTATTACGAAGCGGAAGGAGAAGCGGCGTTTTACGGTCCGAAATTAGACGTTCAAGTGCGCACAGCGCTAGGAAAAGATGAAACATTATCGACTGTGCAATTGGATTTCTTACTGCCAGAACGTTTTGATTTAACATACATCGGTGAAGACGGAAAACCGCATCGTCCAGTCGTTATCCATCGCGGTGTCGTATCGACGATGGAACGCTTCGTCGCTTTCTTAATTGAGGAGTATAAAGGGGCGTTTCCGACATGGCTAGCGCCTGTACAAGTGCAAGTCATTCCAGTCGCTCCGTCTGTCCATATGGATTATGCGTACGAAGTGAAGCACGCGTTACAATCAGCAGGCGTGCGTGTCGAAGTCGATGAGCGTGAAGAAAAAATTGGCTATAAAATTCGTGAAGCGCAAATGCAAAAAGTCCCTTACATGCTCGTTGTTGGTGATAATGAACTAAACGAACGAGCTGTGAACGTGCGAAAATACGGTGAACAAAAAAGTGAAACGATGGGGCTTGATGCGTTTATTGATTTCATCCAAAAAGAAGTACGAAAATAGTTGCATTTTCCCTTCATGTTTGTTATAGTTTTATTTGTTGTGATGAATTGACATCAGTTGACAATGTATTTTCGTTTATGGTATATATGTTAAAGTAAAAGTAAATACTTGTTTGGAACAAGCAGAAGCACCCGCTTCTCACCTGATCGACGCCATATTGGCTGTTAGCAGGTTCGTGACAAAACAAATGTTGTCAGCGAGACGTGTGGGTGTATTATGCCCACACGTTTTTTGTTATGTGCGTTCTGCTTTGACAAACAAGCTTGAAAAAACCGTGGAGGTGGCTAGTTATTAGCAAAGATTTTATTATTAATGAAAACATTCGGGCACGTGAAGTTCGTTTAGTCGATCCAAATGGCGAGCAGCTTGGGATTAAGACGAAACAAGAAGCGTTAGAAATTGCCGCGCGTTTAAACTTGGACTTAGTGATGGTTGCACCAAATGCGAAACCGCCGGTATGTCGCATTATGGATTATGGCAAGTTCCGCTTTGAGCAACAAAAGAAAGAAAAAGAAGCGCGCAAAAAGCAAAAAGTAATCAACGTGAAAGAAATTCGTTTAAGCCCAACGATCGAAGAACATGACTTCAACACAAAATTGCGCAACGCGCGGAAGTTCCTTGAAAAAGGAGATAAAGTAAAGGCGACGATTCGTTTTAAAGGACGCGCGATTACGCATAAAGAAATTGGTCAGCGTGTGCTTGACCGATTTGCTGAAGCGTGCGCGGATATTGGTACGGTTGAGACGGCACCAAAAATGGATGGCCGCAGCATGTTTTTAGTGCTAGCACCGAAAAACGACAAATAACAAAAGGGAGGAACACCTTATGCCAAAAATGAAAACTCACAAAGGCTCAGCGAAGCGTTTCAAAAAGACAGGAACAGGTCAATTAAAACGTTCACACGCATTCACTAGCCACTTATTCGCAAACAAAACGCAAAAACAAAAACGTAAACTTCGTAAAGCAACACTTGTATCAAAAGGCGATTTCAAACGTATTCGTCAATTGTTAGATAACGTAAAATAATTTTAGGAGGGAAATGTTATGCCACGTGTAAAAGGCGGTACAGTCACACGCAGACGTCGTAAAAAAATTCTTAAACTTGCAAAAGGATATTTTGGTTCGAAACATCGTTTATATAAAGTAGCAAACCAACAAGTAATGAAATCGTTAATGTACGCGTATCGCGATCGTCGTCAACGCAAACGCGACTTCCGTAAACTTTGGATTACGCGCATTAACGCAGCAGCGCGCATGAACGGTCTTTCTTACAGCCGTTTAATGCACGGATTAAAGCTTGCAGGAATCGAAGTAAACCGCAAAATGCTTGCTGATTTAGCAGTAAACGATGCTGAAGCATTCGCACAACTTGCAAACATCGCAAAAGAAAACTTAAACAAGTAATAAAAGAAATGACCATTCTCCCTTGAGGGGATGGTCATTTTTTATAAGAGGGGGAGAAAAAATGAATTTGCGAACATTATTTTCTATGCAACGACAATTAGATGAGCGAATCGAGACAGAGCGTGGATTGCGCGGCGAACGTTTAGTCGAGCGTAAACTGTTAGCCCTTCTTGTCGAAGTAGGGGAGCTAGCAAATGAAACGCGTTGTTTTAAATTTTGGAGCTCAAAACCGAAAGCGGCAGATGAAACGATTTTAGAAGAATATGTAGACGGTCTTCATTTTATTTTATCGCTTGGACTAGATCTTTCTTTTGATAAGCATATCGAATGGCCGAACGTGCAAGAAAGCGAACGGCTTGTTGAGCAGTTTTTACACGTATTTGAAGCGATTCATACGTTTCGGATGAAGTTAGACGCAGAGGCATATAACGAATTAGTATACGTGTACGCCAAGCTCGGTCATGCGCTACAGTTTACTGCTGAACAAATCGAACGAGCGTATGTCGCAAAAAACGAAGTAAATCATGAGCGACAAAGTCACAATTATTAACAACTGTCAAAATGTTTAGTATAATGAATAGCGTACATAGAGAGGAGTGACATACGTGAAGAAATTAGATGAAACGTTAACGATGTTGAAAGCGTTAACGGATGCGAAAGGTGTTCCAGGGAACGAACGAGAAGTGCGCGAAGTAATGAAGTCGTACATCGCTCCGTATGCTGATGAAGTGACAACGGATCGTCTTGGTAGCTTAATTGCGAAAAAAGTAGGAAAAGCAAATGGGCCGAAAGTCATGATTGCTGGCCATTTAGATGAAGTAGGTTTTATGGTGACGCAAATCGATGAAAAAGGCTTCATTCGCTTCCAACCGCTCGGAGGCTGGTGGGGGCAAGTCATGCTTGCTCAGCGAGTGACAATCGTAACGAAAAAAGGTGATATTACAGGCGTCATCGGTTCAAAACCGCCACATATTTTACCTGCTGAAGCAAGAAGAAAGCCGGTAGAAATCAAGGATATGTTTATCGACATCGGGGCTTCGAGCCGTGATGAAGCGATCGAATGGGGTGTACGTCCGGGTGATGCGATCGTTCCGTATTTTGAATTTACCGTGATGAACAATGAAAAAATGTTGCTTGCAAAAGCATGGGATAACCGCATCGGTTGCGCAGTTGCTATTGATGTGTTGAAACAATTAAAAGATGTTGAGCATCCAAACGTCGTATACGGTGTTGGAACCGTACAAGAAGAAGTAGGCTTGCGCGGGGCTCGAACATCCGCTTTTGCGATTGAACCAGATATTGCGTTTGCGGTAGATGTCGGCATCGCTGGTGACACACCAGGTGTATCCGAAAAAGATGCCATGGGGAAACTCGGCGGCGGGCCGCATATTGTTTTATACGATGCAACACTTGTTTCTCATAAAGGATTGCGTGAATTTGTCATTAGCGTAGCAGAAGAAATGAACATTCCATACCGTTTTGACGCGATGCCAGGCGGTGGAACAGACGCAGGAGCGATCCATATAACAATGCGTGGTGTCCCAGCATTAACGATCTCTATCCCAACGCGCTACATTCACTCCCATGCGGCACTTCTTCACCGCGACGACTATGAACAAACCGTTAAACTATTAGTCGAAGTCATTAAGCGTCTTGATGAAGATAAAGTGAAAGAAATTACGTTTGATTAAAAAATAGCCTTCAACGCGAAGGCTATTTTTTTACGGCTTCTTCTAATGTGGCAAGCATCGATTGTTTTTGTTCCTCTGTTGCGTGATTCCATAGTGCTTCGAATAAGACACCAAGACCAGGTAAATATTTTTCTTCACCTTGTTGAATCGCATCGACGATCGTATGTTCAAGCTGGTCTTTTGAGCTGTTTGCGACGTTTGCCATGACGGCACCGCGTAAATTAAAGTCCATTTGATTCACTCCATTCTTTATGTATTGCGTACGTAGTTTTTGCTATAATGATAACTACTATTCATCAAAGAGGAGAGAGGAAAATGGAAAAAGCAACATTTGCGGGCGGATGTTTTTGGTGCATGGTCACTCCGTTTGAAGAACTTGACGGCATTTATGGCATCGTTTCTGGATACACAGGCGGTCATGTGGAACATCCGACATACGAACAAGTGAAAACAGGAACGACAGGACATTACGAAGCGGTACAAATTACGTTTGATCCAGATGTGTTTCCGTACGAAAAATTGTTGGAGTTGTATTGGTGTCAAATTGATCCGACGGATGATGGTGGGCAATTTCATGACCGTGGTCCGCAATATCGAACAGCGATTTTTTATCATAACGAAAAACAAAAAATATTAGCGGAACAATCGAAAAAGCAATTAGAAGAAAGCGGACGTTTTTCCAAACCGATCGTGACAGAAATTTTACCAGCGACAACGTTTTATCCGGCAGAAGACTATCATCAAAATTACCATAAAAAAAATCCGAAACATTATAAAGAAGACCGCGCTGCCTCAGGCCGCGATGAATTTATTGCGAAACATTGGGGGAACAACGAGTGAAACGAATTGAATCGCCGAAAAATGAGCGAGTGAAGCAATGGAAAAAGCTTTTAACGAAAAAAGGACGCGACAAAACCGATCTGTTTCTCATTGAAGGATTTCATTTAGTAGAAGAGGCGGTCAAAAGTGGCGTTCATATCGAAGAACTGATTGTTGCGGAGCATGCGGTCATCCCAGCAAGCTGGGACATTGCCGATATTCCGATGACGATTGTGACCGACGATGTGATCAAAGCGATTAGCGATACAGAAACACCGCAAGGCATCGCAGCGGTATGTAAACAACTGCATTGGAACATTGATGATATACAAACGGCATTGTTCATTGATGCCGTACAAGATCCGGGGAATGTAGGGACGATCATTCGCACGGCAGATGCCGCTGGAATAGACGCTGTTGTTGTCGGAGAAGGAAGCGCAGATATATACAATGCAAAAGTGATTCGTGCTACGCAAGGTTCGTTGTTTCATTTCCCTGTTATAAAAGGAGATATTGGGCAATGGATCGCCCGCTTTCAAAACAAGCATATCCCTATTTATGGAACATCGCTTCAAAATGGGGTAGACTACCGTTCTGTATCTCCTTCTTCATCGTTTGCATTAATTGTTGGAAATGAAGGAAGCGGAGTAAACGATAAGTGGCTGCAACAGACGACAACAAACTTATATGTGCCGATTTACGGGAAGGCAGAATCGTTAAACGTAGCCGTTGCAACAGGAATTTTGCTTTACCATTTGCAGAAAAAATAAACATATGTTTGTATCATCACCTTGCACCTTATTGTCTATTTGCTTATAATAAATGAAGAATTTCATCATACAAAAAACGATGATCGAGAAGAGTAGCTTGCCGATCGCCATTCAGGGAGAAAACGCCATAGACTGCGAGCGTTTTTATGGTTGAAGCAAGTGAATTCACCTCGGGAGTTGGCGCTTGGACCATTTTGCGCATGCAAAATGTAAAGGCGTTCCGGTGTAGACCGTTATCTGAATGGAGTGAGCTATGCTTATTGTATAGCTAACAAGGGTGGTACCGCGAGTGCACTCGTCCCTTACTTAAGGGGCGAGTTTTTTATTTTTATACATAATAAGGGAGGGTATTTCATGAAAGAGCGGTTACAACAGCTTCAACAAGAAGCACTTGAAAAAATTGAACAGGCAAACGATTTAAAAGCGCTCAATGATGTGCGTGTGGCATATCTCGGCAAAAAAGGACCAATTACGGAAGTGCTGCGCGGGATGGGGGCGCTGTCGCCTGAAGAACGTCCAATTATGGGAGCGCTTGTCAACGACGTGCGTGAAGCGATTCAACGAGCGTTAGAAGCAAAGCAAGCAAAGCTCGAACAAGAAGAAGTTGAGAAAAAACTAGTGGCGGAGGCAATTGATGTCACACTTCCAGGGCGCCCGATTAGACGCGGCAACCATCATCCGTTAACGCGTGTCATTGAAGAAATTGAAGATTTATTTATTGGCATGGGCTATACGATTGCTGAAGGTCCAGAAGTAGAACAAGATTATTACAACTTTGAAGCGCTCAATTTGCCAAAAGGTCATCCGGCGCGTGATATGCAAGATTCATTTTATATAACAGAGGAAATTTTATTGCGCACGCATACGTCACCAGTGCAAGCAAGAACGATGGAAAAACATCAAGGGCGCGGTCCTGTAAAAATCATTTGCCCAGGAAAAGTGTATCGCCGCGACAACGATGACGCAACACATTCCCATCAATTTACACAAATTGAAGGGCTTGTTGTAGACGAAAACATTCGCATGAGCGATTTAAAAGGAACGTTACGTGAATTTGCGCGCAAAATGTTTGGTGAAGATCGCGACATTCGCTTCCGCCCAAGCTTTTTCCCATTTACAGAACCGTCTGTTGAAGTCGACGTTTCATGTTTTAATTGCGGCGGGCACGGCTGCAACGTATGTAAAGGAACAGGTTGGATTGAAATTTTAGGGGCAGGGATGGTTCATCCGAACGTGCTCGAAATGGCAGGATTTGATTCGAAAAAATATACCGGCTTTGCGTTCGGTATGGGTCCGGAGCGCATTGCGATGTTGAAGTACGGCATTGACGACATCCGTCATTTTTATCAAAACGATGTTCGTTTCTTGCAACAATTTAATCGGGTGTAAAGGGAGGTTGGAACGATGTTTGTTTCATATAAATGGCTACAGGAATACGTTGATTTAGCAGGCATTACCGCAAAAGAATTAGCCGATCGCATCACGAAAGCAGGCATTGAAGTAGAAAGCGTCGAGGTGCGCAATAAAGGAATACAAGGTGTCGTCATCGGACATGTACTTGAGCGTGAACAACATCCGAACGCCGATAAATTAAGTAAATGTTTCGTCGATATTGGTGAAGGAGAGCCGGTGCAAATTATTTGCGGGGCGCCGAACGTCGCAAAAGGACAAAAGGTTGCCGTTGCTAAAGTTGGTGCCGTATTGCCTGGCAACTTTAAAATTAAACGCGCAAAACTGCGCGGGGAAGAATCGAACGGCATGATTTGTTCGTTACAAGAACTTGGCGTCGAGTCAAAATTAGTACCGAAAGAATACGCCGATGGCATTTTCGTTTTCCCAAGCGATGCACCAGTCGGAGCTGATGCGTTAGAACTACTTTACTTAGATGACGAAGTGTTAGAACTTAGCTTAACGCCAAACCGTGCCGATTGTTTAAGCATGATTGGCGTCGCTTATGAAGTGGCAGCGATTTTAGGAAGAAGTGTAAAACTCTCAACCATCGAGCTACAGGAAAACGATGAAAACGTTCATAACTATATTTCTGTACGTGTCGATGCACCAGAAGACAATCCGCTATATGCGGGGCGCATCGTGAAACATGTGAAAATCGGTCCGTCGCCGCTTTGGATGCAAGCGCGCTTAATGGCGGCCGGCATTCGACCGCACAACAATGTCGTTGATATTACGAACTACATTTTACTTGAATACGGTCAGCCGCTTCATGCGTTTGACTACGACCGGCTCGGTTCAAAAGAAATCGTCGTTCGCCGCGCAAAAGCCGGTGAAACGATCGTGACGCTTGATGATGTAGAGCGCACGCTGACAGAAGAGCATCTCGTCATTACAAACGGGAAAGAGCCTGTCGCTTTAGCTGGTGTGATGGGCGGTGCGAACTCGGAAGTATGTGATGAAACAATAAACGTATTTATTGAAGCGGCATATTTTAACGGGGCGACGATTCGCCAAGCGGTCAAAGATCACGGATTGCGCAGCGAGTCGAGCACACGGTTTGAAAAAGGAATTGATCCTGCGCGCACGAAAGAAGCGCTTGATCGTGCAGCGGCATTGATGGCGGAATATGCTGGCGGGGAAATCGTTGGTGGTGTTGTCGAAGTCAACACGCTAACAAAAAAAGAAGTCGTCGTTACGATTACGTTAGATCGTATCAATCGCGTGCTTGGCACAACAATTACGAAAGAAGAAGTCGCAGGCATTTTGACGAACTTGCAATTTACATTTACAGAACATGACGGTACGTTTACGATTACTGTTCCGTCACGTCGTGCAGATATTACAATTGAAGAAGACATCATCGAAGAAGTGGCGCGTTTATATGGATACGACCATTTACCAGCAACATTACCGATCGGCGAGGCAAAGCCAGGAAAACTCACACCATATCAAGCAAAGCGCCGCCACGTGCGCCGTTATTTAGAAGATGCGGGCTTGTTCCAAGCGATTACGTACTCGCTCACAAACGAAGCAAAAGCGACGATGTTTGCGCTTGAAACGGCGGAACCGATCCATCTCGCTCTTCCAATGAGTGAAGAACGCAGCGTCTTGCGGCAAAGTTTAGTGCCGCACTTGCTAGAGGCGGCAAGCTACAACCGCGCTCGCCAAGTCGAAAACGTCGCGCTATATGAAATCGGCTCGGTATACTTAGCTAACGGCGAACATGAACTGCCGAACGAAAAAGAACGTCTCGCAGGCGTTCTGACAGGCGTATGGCATGCCCATTTATGGCAAGGAGAGAAAAAAGCAGTTGATTTTTATGTCGTAAAAGGCATTGTAGATGGCTTGTTTGCGTTGCTAGGATTAGAGAGCCGCATCGAATACAAGCAAGCAAAACGCGAGTACCTTCATCCAGGACGTACAGCCGATATGTTGCTAGACGGCAAAACAATTGGCTTTATCGGTCAGCTACATCCGATCGTGCAAAAGCAATTTGATTTGAAAGAAACGTATGTATTTGAGCTAGACCTTGAAGCTTTATTAAAAGCGGAAGTAGATGATATTCGCTATACAGCGATTCCACGCTTCCCATCGATTACGCGCGACATTGCCCTTGTCGTTGATGAGCATATCGTAGCAGGTGACCTCGAGCGAGCAATTATTGAAGCAGGCGGAGAGCTATTAAAAGAAGTAACGATTTTCGACGTTTACAAAGGCGACCGCCTCCCAGAAGGAAAAAAATCGATCGCCTTCTCGCTTCGTTACTACGACCCAGAGCGGACATTAACAGATGAAGAAGTAACAAACGTTCACGAACAAGTGATCAAAGCGGTCGAACAACAATTCGGCGCCACATTGCGCGGGTAAAACGAAACCCCTATCTGATGCACGGGCATTGGATGGGGGTTTTTATGTCCTTGGCGGATCGGTGGGGGCGTTTTTTTGTCTAGTCCGCCAAAATTGGCGGGCACACCGTCAAAAAATGGCGGGGTTCGACAGCAAGTTGGCGGTGAATAATGGAAAAAAGTGAAGTATAATCAAACTATCAAAACGAAAGGAGGAATTTTTAAAATGATTCGTCAATTTGTAAGCATAGCAGTAACGGTAATACTTGTTGGAGGAATTTTATTTGGCATAGGAAAAGATTCATTAGCAAATTCCAATCAAAAGGGGATAAAAGAATCGGGGACGGTTACTCCTCAATCGATTGCATCAAAGACAAAGACAACAACAATCCAAGTTGGACAAACAGTTCAAACTTTGTATGTGACAGGAACTTTTGAAACTCAGTATAGTGATGTTCACAAAAGACAACTGTTTTCGGGAGTTAAATCGATCTCCTCGAAAGCATCTGGTAGTGGAACATGGATACAGACAGGATATAATGCGGAATTAATTGATGGTGGTCGCACATATGTCATTACAGTGTCAGGAAAATATTCCTATAATGGTGCGACATATACGATTTCCACAAGTATAGAATTTTATTGCAATGCTAATGGTTCTATTGGGTAGTAAGTGATAACAAAGCAAAAGACTTGTCACAATCTTCGACAAGTCTTTTTATTTTCCAGAAAGGAATTTTATTAAAATTGTCGAATGTTCCCTATATATAAAATATATAAATATTTATTCAAGGTGCGATAGGATGAGTGAAAAGGGAAAAATAGCGAAACAAATGAAAGAAATTGTGGAACTATTCATGTCGGAACCACAACTAAAGGCACACATGTTGATGGCAATTGAGGAACATATGAAAGAGAGCGATTTGGTTTTTGGTCGATTAGCCAATTTGCACCATGACATGTTTTCAAAACAGGAATATCCCTTCATTTATATCGCCGCAGCTGTTGAATTAATCGTGCTTGCTGGCGATTTACTTGATGACGTAGTTGATCAAGATCGATTAAAAGATGATGCGATTACCGTACATACTGCGATTGGGTTTTTGTTATTAGGGCAGCAAGTAATTGCTCATTTGCACATTGCTGATGAAAAGAAATTAAAGGCACTATCATATGTTACGTCTTGCTTGCTTCAGAGTGTACATGGACAACAGACTGATGTGGCGTGTAACGTACAGACAGAAGCAGAATGTATAAAGATGGTAGAGAAAAAATCAGGCTCTCTTGTTGCGATGGTTTGTGTGATCGGAGCATTATTAGCAGGAAAAGAGGACATCGCAGCGATTGAAACATATGCTCGCTACATCGGTATTGCAGCACAAATCGACAATGATCTTGATGCGCTATACAACTGGGATAAAAAAGCGGATATTCAAGCAAAGAAAAAGTCGCTTCCGATTTTGTATATGCTCGAAAGCAAGCACGATAACTTATGGAAACAATATTTCAACAACGAGATAGACTATGACGAGATGTATGTCCAAAAAGAAAAAGCGCTTCAGCAAATGGAACAGGAAGGAGCGATTTACTATGCGAAAGTGATGAGCCAAATTTACAAGGAAAAAGCGTGGCAAGAAATCGAAAAACTAGATGTAGATGATAAGTATAAATCCGCACTGAAAACAATGATTTTGTAATGTTGGAGGGGAATTGTGATGCAACAAATCATTCGCTTTTTAGTCGAACATCCGGAAATCATCGAAAAATTACAAAATGGTACGGTGAGCCTGATCGGTTTAAGTGAGGTAGAGGGAAAAGCGGTGATAAAGGTGTTTAGCGAATCGACTACACCGCTTGGATATTGGATGTAGATCACGATGAATCGAACAGTTATTGCCATGATTTTTGCTTCGATTTTAGCGCTATATTTAACCGTTTTAAATGTGAAACATCCATTGATCGGCATGGATGTAGTAGAAAAGAATGGCGCTGTGGTTGTTAACGATCTTTATGAGTTTGGCTGGGCAAAAAAACATGGAATTCATATTTATGATCAAGTGCTAAAAATAGATGGAAAGCCTCCGCTTTCCCATTTTATGGTTCAGAAATACAAAACGATTGAACAAGCAAAAGCAATCACTATTCAAAGAGGAAATCAAATCAAAACTTTGGTGATTGACTATCTAGCGCATGGAACGGAACAGTGGTTGTATTATATTATTTTGCCGACGGGTTTTTTTCTATTCGCTGTTCGTTTAAGCGTTTTTTTGCTTCGTTTGCGACCAGATAATAGCCCGGCGACCGTGCTGATTTACTTGTTGTTATCGGCAGGGCTTTGTTATATCAGTGCCAGTTTATCAGCGAAGCATGCGCCTTTTGGAAGGCAAATATTCAGCGGTGCATTTTTCATGCTGCCTCCGCTATTTTTGCATTTTGTTTACAACTATTTTGAAAACGAAAAGAAGGTATGGTTTGCGAAAAAAATCGTCTTTTTCCTTTATTGGTTTAACGTTGTGATGTTTATTATTTCACTGATGTCTATACCGTTTCGTTCGATAAGTGAAATGGAAGTGTTATTGACGGCATTTTTTATCAATACGGTTATCATTCTTGCTTTGTTAAGAAAAGGGTTCGTTGATTTGAAAAAAGATGAACAGCAACATACCGTAACAGGATTGTTATTGGCGATTAGTTTATCGACGATCCCGTTTCTTTTCTTTTATAGTCTTCCTATGCTAGTAATGAAAAAATGGATATTGCCAGCGGAATTAACGGTTATCTTTCTTTTCGCCTTACCGATCGTTTTTTTTTATTTAATGGCAACAGATCAACTGTTTCAACTGCCATTTTCCATCGAGCGGTTAAAGTATCTTAGTTTGTTCGCATTATTCCCATCTTTTTTTATAATGATTGTGTACAATCAATGGATCCATCGCTCTAGCAAATGGGCTGAACTTGTTGTTTTATTTTCTGTCGTTTATATCATCGTTCTTGTTGCTTTTTACATAAAAGAATGGTTAGACCGCAAATGGCGGGCAAAATTACGGATGCAAAAACATTTTTATGAAGAGAGTTTGTATCGCATAAGTGAACAACTGAAAAAACAATGTACAGTAGAAGGAGCCATGTATTGTTTGGAAAAGGAATTGCAAGAAATTTTGGACGTGGAAAAAGTAGAGGTAATACAGTCCATAAACGAACCGCTTTCTTTTGAGTACAATGAAGCGCATTGGGCGAATATCGTCAAAAAAATAAATGGTGCTCCACTTTCGATTGGTCGCGTAATGGAACATCGCTCCTTATTTGTCGTGTTTATCGGTTCGTTTCATGAGACATCTTTATGGTTAGTAGGGAAAAAGAAACGTCCTCTTTCATTTCGCACCGACCAAAAAGATTGGCTATCTACCATTGTTTATTATACGAGCATGACGATGGAAAACATGTTAAAAGTGGAGGAGTTATTGAAAGAGTTAGAACGCTTAAAAGAAAAAAAACATTCGATTCCATTTGCACGATTAATGTTTCAATGGTCAGAAAGGGAAAGAAAGAGGCTTGCCATTGATTTGCACGATACATTGCTTCAAGATTTAATTTTGTTAAGAAGAAAAGTGGAAAACTTGCTTGTTCAACCTCTGTGCGTGGAAGATATGCAAAAACAGCTAAACGATATCGAAGAGGAGATCCTCGATGTCATTGATGTAACGAGAGAAATATGTCATGAATTAAGACCGCCGTTTTTGAGCCAAATAGGATTAAAACAAGCCATCACACAGCTCATTGACCGATTTCATTTACGTACGAATATAAAAGTAAAGTGGAATGTTCACGTACCAGTCCAATTAGGAGAAGAACAGGAGCTAGTCATCTATCGGGTTATACAAGAATTACTTAACAATGCGGCGAAACATTCTCAAGCATCAACGATCCACCTCGTATTGGATGTGCAAGATGAGGCTGTTCAACTTCGTTATGTAGACGATGGAGTAGGAATAGAGATGGAAAAATTAAATAATCATCATGGAAATTTAGGATTATTCGGAATAAAAGAGCGTGTGCAAGGATTAGGTGGAACATGCAAAATCGCGTCATCGCATGGCTCTGGATTAGAGATAACGATCACCATCCCATTATAAATGTATGGAAAGGAGAGAAGCATGGCTCGTATTTTAATTGTCGACGATCATCTTCTTGTTTGTGAAGGTACGAAAAATGTGCTCGAATGTGAAGGGGATTTTCAAGTAGACATTACGACATCTGCGAGCGAAGCAGAACAAATGATCGAGCAACGTGCGTATGATGTATGTTTACTTGACTGGTGTATGCCGGATATGAGCGGTATCGAATTGAGTAAACGAATTCTCGAAAAACAGCCGAATGCGAAAATTGTCATCTATACCGGATATGATATTGTTCCCTTTTTAAATTATTTCATTGAATTAGGCATTACAGGCTTTGTCAGTAAAACCGCATCAAGTGAGCAATTAATTACAGCGATTCGCTGTGCGCTACGAGATGAGGCGGTCATTCCTGTGCATGTATTGCGTCAGCTGTGCCGTTGTGGAGCAAAAGAAAATATGGATGAAAACGGACAACTGGCTGTGCTGAGTTCTCTCGAGCAAGAACTATTAATGGAAGTTGCTAACGGCTTATGTAATAAAGATATTGCAGAAAAACATCACACGAGCCAACGAACGATAGAAAGACATTTATCGCGCATCTTCACAAAGCTGCACGTATCTTCACGAATAGAAGCAGTGGAAAAAGCAAAACAATTAGGGCTCATTCCAGAGCATCATATGTTGTGAATGCCTTCACCGGATCGGTGAGGGCATTTTCTTTTTTGGAAGTCCGCCATTTCGTGTCGGTATCCGACAAAAAATGGCGGGGTTCGACACCATGTTGGCGGTGAAGAAGAAAGAAAATAGAGATATAATTGAGGTAAAGAAAGGAAGGAACATTTATAGAGGGAGGTGAAATATTTTATGACAAAGCTTAAAGAGATGAGAGGAAAGCCAATAACGGGGTTGATTGTCATTGCGATGGCGGTGTTTATTGATATGCTTCTGTATAGCATCGTTGTTCCGATCGTGCCTTTTTACACTTCTAAATTTGATGCTTCCCAAACAGTTATTGGCATACTCATCGGCTGTTATGCGTTTTCTTTTTTGATCGCTACTCCTATATTAGGAGGAATCTCTGACAAATTTGGTAGACGAGGAGTAATGTTGTGGGGGATGGTAGTTCTTCTAGCAAGCACTTTAATATTTGCTTTTGCAAACAGTATGATGTTCCTAATTGTTGCTAGATTGTTGCAAGGTGTTGCGGCAGCGGCGACATGGACTGCGGGATTGGCGCTGATTACAGATATGTATCCACCTGCTAAAAGAGGAAAGGCTTTAGGAACAGTACTTACTTTTATGTCTGCGGGGACTCTTTTAGGTGCACCTGTAGGTGGGATGTTATTTGAATGGGGAGGTTATCAGCTGCCGTTTTTGTTCGTTTCATGTTTTATTCTTTTAGATGGATTCGCAAGGATATTTTTATTAGAGGATCCGCCAAAGACAATGGATGCTGATAGTATAGGAATGAAAATTTTCCGAGACCGTATCGTATTAAAAATTTTTGGCGTAGTTTTACTTGGAGCTTCTGCAATAAGTATTTTAGAGCCAATCCTACCTATTTATCTTGAGGAACATTTAGGGGCTAATTCTGTTCATATAGGAATTCTGTTCGGCATTACAACTCTTGCTTATGGAATGGTAAGTCCTTTAGCTGGTTGGTTATCCGATCGATGTGGAACCTTTTCTTTGATGATGTCAGGTCTGCTTATTTTAGCTGCTTCTCTTCCGTTGGTTGTACTCCCTAACTCGTTCATACTAGAAGGATCTGTGCTTTTTTTGGTAGGGGCAGCGGCTGGTTTTGTCTTAACGCCGACTTTGCCGGAATTAGCGAATTCTGTTGATCGTTTAGGTGGGGGGGGCGTATGCTACTGCGTTTGCTGTTTTTAATATGGCCTATTCTGTAGGGATGATCATCGGTCCGATTGTAGGGGGAGGAATGGCCGATTTATTCGGTATATCAACAGCTCTTTATATCATGTGTTTTGTTTTAGTAGGATATAGTCTATCTTCTAGGCTCGTAAAACATGAAAGAAAAGCTACATATGTCAATAATAAAATGGAATGAATAACTGTAGATGAGCAATTTTTATAACAATAATTACCATAAAAAGAGACAAACAGGGTATCCCTTATGCCACATGGAGCTGTTTTTTGACAACATCAATGGGAATATCTTGCTTCGCTGCATGGTAAATGAACTCGACGAGACGATGCCTTTTCTTCGTTCGGAGAAGATCAAGCCCGGTAGAGAAATCACCGTTGGACTCGAACATACTGTACACATAAGTCAGTTGTACCAGAATCCAATACCGTTTTACCGCCCGACGCCCGCGAACGCGGTATCCATCGAGTTTCAGCTGGTCTTTCGCTTGACGGAAAAAACATTCGATCGACCAACGTGCAGCATAGTAGCGCAAGATGTCTTCGTCGCTTAGCTCGCGATCGGTGCTCAAGACGCAATGAAGATGTTTCGGCGTCATCGGTTGATCGGCTTTCCATGAGAGGAGCACCACGGCATCCTTGAGACCGTTCAGAGCACCTTCGTAGCGATACACCCGATAACGCTCTTTTCCCACCGTGACGAGGCGGGTATCCCGCGGCTCCATAGATTTGGCAAATTCCTTTGCTTGAATGGCCGTCCCTTTTGGATAGAGAATCCGATTCGTCTTCAGCATCGCGATGACGTGGAACCCTTTTTTCAAGCAGGCTCCCACGAGGGTTTTCGATGGATACCAAGAGTCCATGAGCACATAAACGGGGCGACTCACATCCAACGAAGAAAGCATCTCGATCGCGAGTTCCCCTTTGCTTTTCCCCGCCGTCTTGTCGTAGAGGCGAAAGGCAAAAGGAAACGCTTGGATCATCGTATGAACCATGAGCCAAACGAGAGAATGTCCCCAGACAGACTTTTTATTCGTGTGAGAATAATGCCAATCACACCCTTGGATCGCGTGTGTTGCCCGTGACGAGGGCTTTGTTTTTTGGCAAATCGTATCATCGATCGAAACAAAAATGGGTTGATTCTCTCGTTTCGAGCTGTGTTCGACACGATGAAGCACCCACTGCTGGAGTTTGCGAAGCAGCGTCTCTTCCTCCCATGGGCTTTTCGTGAAAAAATGGCTCAGTGTCGCGCGATGGTTCGGATGAAAACTCCCATGATGTAGATCGGTCAGCGTTTCCGAAAAGCCCTTTGTAATCATCGCATCCACGATATGAACGAGATGCTTCATGACAGGTTTCGAGAAATAAAGCGCCAACCCCAACATCGTCAAAAACTTGTGGATTCCTTGGAGATGTGCTAATCTATTCATGAGACATGAACCTCCTTGTGGATAGTTATGGCACATCTATTTTAACCAAGGAATCGGGTTCATGTCTTCTTTTTTGTTTGGTTGTAAATTTATGTTAGCGAATTTGCTCATCTACAGTAATAATTACCATTTAAAAAAGAAACAAACAGGGTACTTCTTATGCCACGTGGAGCTGTTTTTTCACGGTATCAATAGGAATATTTTGTTTCGCTGCACGGTAAATGAACTCCACGAGGCAATGCCCTTTTCGCTTGCGACGTTCGCGTTTATGATTTCCACCGTTTTCCGCAACCAGTCGCTCGCGATTGGTTTGACGACGTTCTCACTGTTCATCGGTCCGCAAATCACTTATTTCTTGTCGCTGAAATTTGACTGGGCGAAATATATATTGTTTGCCAATACGAACTTAGCACAATATATTGACGGCATGCCGTTGGTGAAAGGGATGACGATGCCGTTTTCGCTTGCGGTGCTGCTTGTGTATTTTGTCGCGTTTAATGCGGTGACATGGTGGACGTTCCAAAAACGCGACGTCGCGGCTTAAACGATAAAAAGAAAAAGGCTGCCCAATTAGCTTGTGACTCGGCTATTGGCTGCCTTTTTTATTGAAAAAATAATCGCTTCGCCTCGAGAGAAAAATCCGTAAATAGGAAAGATGTAATTGTGTCATTTTCTCCAAATGCCTCTCTTTTTTTAAAAAAACCATCCTCCAACCCAAATACTTCGACTGTTTTATACAAAGGATCAACAATCCAATACTCTTGCACATGAAACTGTTCATATAGCTTAAATTTTTCGTTTCGATCTTTTAACGCTGTAGACGGAGAAAGAACCTCGACAATGAGTGTCGGTGCGCCTAAACAGCCGTTGAGTGTTAAGTTGTTTCGATTGCAAATGACGGAAATATCCGGTTGCACAACATGTTTTGCATACGTGTAGTCGTCGCTTTCGGAGAGACGAACATCAAACGGAGCAATGGCAACATAGCAATTTTTATTTTGAAAGTACGAACGAAACGCAAACGATAGTTCCATGACAGTAAATTGATGCTCCCATGTTGGTGAAGGGCTCATGTTGTAAGCTTTCCCGTCAATGAGCTCCCAACGCCCGTCCCATTGAACATAATCGGCATACGTATACAGTTTGGATGATTCTGGCTTCATCGCGTATCCCTCGCTTTTTTCAATATTATACCACACCTCACTTCATCATTGACCATTCCGTGTTTTATCGTTATATTATTAAATAGTTAAATAATTGAACTATTTTGACAGGAGGCATTGATCGGTGGAGAGAAGCATACAACAATTTATTGAGCGCTATTTGTCCATTTCGTTTCTTGTGAATAAACGAGGGGCGGCGCTGATGAAATGTGAGTTAGATGATGTGACGCACGATCAATATTATGTATTGCGCTACATATATAAGCATAAGGTGTGCACATCAACGGAATTAGCCGACGTGTTTGCGGTGAATAAAAGCGCGGTTACCGCGATGACGAATCGTCTTGTTGAAAAAGGAATGATTGCACGTGGCAAAGATGAAGGCGATCGTCGCATTATTTCACTTTCACTTACAGAAAAAGGAGAACAATGGCTTGTTGAAACAGAACAAAAAGTATACGAACTTGTTGAGAAGATGATGACAAAGCTTTCGCATGAAGAAATTGAGCAGTTTATTCAAACGTATGAGAAATTAGCGATGATTTTACAAGAAATGGAGGATGGCAAATGAAAACGATTATTCGTGGAAAATGGGTCGTTTTACTCGCGTGGATTGTCGCAGCTGTCGTGCTCGTTATGACCGCTCCGAATATGGCGCAACTTGTGCGCGAAAAGGGGCAAATTACCGTTCCAGACGGTTATTCGTCTTCGCTTGCAAGCGAGTTATTAAAAGAAGTACAAAAGCAAGAAAATAAGGAAGGGGAAATGAGCGCCGTCCTCGTCTTTCATCGAAAAGAGAGATTACAAGAAAAAGATTGGAAAGAAATCGAGAAAGCTGTAGAGCAGCTGCAAGGGAAAAAAGAAGCGCTCGGCTTAATACAAATTGTATCACCGCTTGATGACGGGCAGCTAAAAGAAAAACTGGTGTCAAAGGACGAGACAACAGCGCTTGTCTCCCTTCAATTAGAACGAAACAAACGCACCGCAAAAGAAATAAGTACAGCGCTTTATGATGAGATCAAGAATATTGCTGTGCCACACTATTACACAGGCAGTTGGATGGTCGATGAAGATGTTATTCAAAGTTCACAAGAAGGATTGAAAAAAACGGAAGGTATTACCGTCGTTTTTATCTTAATTGTTTTATTTCTTGTGTTTCGTTCGCTCGTCGCTCCGTTTGTACCGTTGTTAACGGTCGGACTGACGTATATCGTGTCACAAGCGATTGTCGCTTTTCTTGTTGATCGCGTTGATTTTCCACTTTCTACGTTTACGCAAACATTTTTAGTTGCGGTTTTATTCGGAATCGGAACAGACTATTGCATTTTATTGCTCAGCCGCTTTAAAGAAGAGTTAGCGAAGCGAGAAGATCGAACTGAAGCGATTATTGCAACATATCAAACAGCAGGAAAAACGGTTATTTTCAGCGGATTGGCGGTCATGATCGGCTTTGCGTCCATCGGCTTATCGACGTTTAAACTGTATCAGTCTGCATCAGCTGTAGCGGTCGGTGTCGTTGTGTTGCTTGTTTCCCTTGTTACGCTTGTGCCGTTTTTTATGGCTACACTAGGTGAAAAGCTCTTTTGGCCGATGAAAGGAGCGCTTGAACATAAACCGAGCAAATTATGGGATGTGGCAGGTCGTTTTTCTTTCGCTCGTCCGTTATGGGCGCTTGCGATTGTCGCGATCATCACATTGCCGATTTTATTGACGTACGATGGCGAACTTTCCTTTAACTCAATGGCGGAAATTGGCGATCGTTATCCTTCCGTCAAAGCGTTTAACATTATTGCTTCTCATTTTAGCGAAGGAGAAGCAATGCCAACGAAAATTGTGATGAAAAATGACGAAGCGATGGATGATGAGCAATATTACTATTTGATCGAAAAAATTAGCCGTGAAGTAGCAAACATTGATGGCGTAAGCGCTGTTCGTTCGGTGACGCGCCCGCTCGGAGAGCCGATTGATCAATTGTTTGTCACAAAACAAGCGGAACAGTTAAAAGAAGGGCTTGGAAAAGGAGCGGACGGCATTGGACAAATTCGGTCTGGTTTAAGCGAAGCGAGCAGCGAAATGGCGAAGTCCGCTCCAAAGCTAGCACAGGCGACGGGTGGCATTCGGGAGCTCGTCAACGGAACGACAAAATTGAAAACGGGAATGACTGATTTACAGCAAGCGTTAAAGCAATTAGAAGATGGGGTGCGAAGCGGAGCGATTGGTGCTGCTGATCTTGAAAAAGGATTGCAAACGATACAAACGAATATGAAAAAGCTGCATGATGGAGCGGATGAATTGCGAAAAGGATATGAGCAAGCAACCGGTGGACTGCGTCAATTAAGTGAACGATATGAACAAATTGAAAGTGGATTGCAAGCCATTTCTCAACAGTTGCCGCTTCTTTCTCAGTCGTTAAACCGTATTGAAGAACGTCATAAAGACTTGCGTGAAGATGCGGAGTATGCACATGTAAAGCAAGCTGTTCAACAGATGAGCGCACAAATGAATACGTTATCTGATGCACTTGTTCAAGTGAACGACGCGTTACAAAATGTTCAACGCGGCTTACAGCAAGCAAACGAATCGTTTGCGACAATAACAAACGGACAGCAAGCGCTTATTACTGGAATGGATCAAGTGATCGTTGGACTTGGAAAGCTTCGTTCTGGATTAGAGCAAGCAGCAAATGGGCAAGGGCAAATCGTTCAACGTTTGCCGGAAGTGACAAACGGGCTAGCGAAAGTAAACGACGGACAACAGCAATTGCTTACAGGTTTTTCGCAACTCAATGGTCAAATGGATCAACTCATCTTAGGATTAAATCAAAGCGTTAACGGCTTACAACAAGTCGAAGATGGCCTACAATCTGCTAGACAGTACGTTTCTGACTTAGCGAATGCGCCAGATGAAGAAATGGCAGGATGGTATATGCCGCCACAATTGTTGACGAGCGAGGAATTTGCGCAAGCGAAGAAAGCATATATGTCGAAAGACGGGAAAGTCGTGACGTTCGACGTCGTCTTTTCTTCCAATCCGTATGAAACGACAACGATGAAAAAAATCGCGGAAGTGAAAGAAGCGATCGCTCGGGCAGTGAACGGTACGAAACTTGAGCATGCGAAAGTAGGCGTTGGCGGCGTAACAAGCATATATTCGGATTTAAATGACATTTCTGCTGCCGATTATGCTCGAACATCGGTATTTATGCTTGCAGGGATTGCGATCATTTTAATTGTTCTTCTTCGTTCGTTTATTATGCCAGCGTATTTAATGTTATCGCTTATTTTAACGTATTACACATCGATGGCATTCACCGAACTTGTATTTGTGAATATGCTCGGATACGAAGGAATAAACTGGGCGGTTCCGTTTTTTGCGTTCGTTATTTTAATGGCGCTCGGCATTGACTATAGCATTTTCTTAATGGATCGCTTTAATGAATATCGCGATAAAACCGTTCAAGAAGCGATGCTTGAAGCGATGCGTCACATGGGGACAGTCATCATTTCCGCGGCGATCATTTTAGGAGGAACGTTTGCGGCGATGTATCCATCTGGTGTATTATCGCTATTGCAAATTGCGACGATTATTTTAACAGGTCTTTTCTTATATGCGCTTGTCGTTTTACCGTTATTCATTCCGGTGATGGCAAAAACGTTTGGACGGGCGAATTGGTGGCCATTTATGAAATAAGAGCGGGTGTCGATGCCCGCTCTTTTGTGATATAATGTAAAAAAATAGTTGTTGGAGTGAAACGAAGTGAGAAAAATGAATATGTCTGAACTAAACGATTGGATTTTTTCACGCAAAGGAAATGTGGAACGGGATATATTAAAAGATGGAAGAGAGCAACATGTACGTTTACGTCCACGCGACAAAGAGGAAATGCGTATATTAGATGAATTATGCATAAAACGATGGAAAAAAGCGGAGCAAGAAGGAAAAATTAAATATTTGAACGAACGAGTGTGGTATTATGAATTCGATTAAAGAGGCGAAAGAAAAACTTCAGTCGCTTCAAACGAAAACATCGTTTGAAAAAATGGTTCAAGTCACAGCCATTTTAACGAAGCTATTGGAGCCGTATCGTATACGTCCAATTATTGTTGGCAGGCTTGCGGTTGAAATATATACGCGTGGGGATTACACGACCGTAGATATCGACTTAATTGTTAGTGATCGCGAAAAAGCAGGGCAATTGCTCACTCAACTTGGTTTCACTCCGTTAGGAAGACATTGGTATCATGATGAATTGTTTGTTAGTGTGGAAATTCCAAATGATATGTTAGAAGATGCTGATGAGAATAAAGTGATTGAGTTAAGGCTAGAAGAAGGGTTGTCTGTTTACGTCATCGGAATTGAAGACATTATATTAGATCGCCTTCGCGCATGTGTACATTGGAAATCGAATTCTGATTGTGAATGGGCAAAAAGAATGTTTCTCCTTCATAAAGAGCGGTTAAATCTCACATACATGAAACAAATGGCGAAAAGAGACGGAACAAACAAACAACTAGAGCAATGGTCATAAATAAGAGCGGGGTTTCATGCCCGCTCTTATTTTCGTATATCTTTTCATATATCTGCAAATCGTGGTAAGATAAAAGGTAGAATTTTGCCGAAACGGGAGATCGGATGAATGGGGGAAATAGTTTGGCGGAGCAGAAAAAAACGCGCATTACGGTAGATATATACGGACAGCAATATTCGATTGTCGGAACAGAAAGTTCAAGTCATATTCGGCTTGTTGCTTCCATTGTTGATGATAAAATGCGTGAAATTAGCGCGAAAAATCCGACGCTTGATACGAGTAAACTTGCTGTATTAACGGCAGTCAATATCGTTCATGAATATATGAAACTAAAAGATGAATACGAGCGCCTTTTGCGAAAAATGAATAAAGAAAAGGATGATGACAACGATGATTGATTTGCTCATTTGTTTCATCCTTCTCATGGGACTGATGATTGGATTGAAACGAGGGTTTATTTTGCAATTCATCCATATGACAGGTTTTTTAATCGCGTTTATCGTTGCATATCACTATTATGATCAACTAGCACCAAGACTAAAATTATGGGTGCCGTATCCGAGTTTCGGTGATGGCGAAACGATGAAATTGCTCATTGAAAGCACAAATTTAGATGAAGCATACTACCGTGCGATTGCGTTTGCTGTTTTATTTTTTGTTGCAAAAATTGTGATGCAAATGATCGGTTCGATGTTAGATTTCGTCGCTCAGCTGCCGCTTTTAAAAAGCGTCAACCGCTGGGCAGGTGGAGCGCTTGGATTTATGGAAGTGTATTTGCTTTTATTTGTGCTTTTATATGTGAGTGCACTTGTTCCTGTTTCTGCAATTCAACAACCGCTTCACAACTCATTCATCGCTAGTTTCATCGTCAAGCACACACCGATTTTATCAAATTTCGTGAAACATATGCTTGTACAATATATGGCGTAAAAACTTCTCCGTTTGAGAGAAGTTTTTTCGTCGAAAGGAAGGGAATGAGATGGAAAAAAATAAAAAAGAAGCGATTCGTTTGCTTGAAACGATCGCTTTATATATGGAAATTAAAGGAGAAAATCCTTTTAAAGTATCCGCCTTTCGTAAAGCAGCTTCAGCGCTAGAGCGTGATGAACGTCCCTTGACCGACATTGATGATTTGACGTCCATTGCTGGTATCGGTAAAGGCACAGCCGCGGTTTTACAACAATGGTTGCAGACGGGAACAAGCGATGTGCTTGAACAGTTAAAAAAAGAAATTCCAACAGGGTTATTTCCACTTTTAAAATTGCCGGGACTTGGCGGTAAAAAAATTGCTAAACTGTACCATGAGCTAGGCGTGACCGATATCGAAACATTAAAAGAAGCATGTTTAGCTCAACGTGTGCGACAATTAAGCGGCTTCGGTGCAAAAACAGAAGAAAATATTTTAGCTGCACTTGCCCACATGAATGCACGCCCTGAGCGTTTACCGATTGCGTTTATGTTGGAAGTTGCTTCCGACATCGAGCGTCAGCTAGAAAACTTCGCTGGCATTATTCAGTTTTCACGCGCAGGCAGTTTACGGCGCGTGTGTGAGACGATCAAAGATTTAGATTTTATTATTGCAACAACAGACGATGCGCTCGTTCGTAAGCAGTTGTTGCAACTCGAACATATTTATGACGTTGTCGCAAACGGTGAAACGAAAGTATCATTGCAATTGCAATACGATTATGTTGTCAATGTCGATTTTCGCCTCGTTTCTCCTAAACATTTTGCGACAACGCTTCATCATTTCACCGGTTCAAAAGACCATAACGTTCGCATGCGCCAATTAGCAAAAGAGCGCGGTGAAAAAATTAGTGAGTACGGTGTTGAAAACATTCAAACAGGTGAAGTAAAAACGTTTACGACAGAGGAGCAATTTTTTGCCCACTTTCATTTGCCGTTCATCCCACCAGAAATGCGTGAAAGTGGAAACGAAGTCGATGCATATGATGGGACACCACTCCTCACTTTATGTGATATACGTGGAGATTTACATACGCATACGACATGGAGCGATGGGGCGTTTTCGATTCAACAAATGGCGGAAGCATGTCGGAAAAAAGGATATCGCTACATTGCAATTACCGATCATTCACAGTTTTTAAAAGTAGCCAATGGACTAACTGTTGAACGACTAAAACGCCAACAAGAAGAAATTGCTCGCTTGAACGAACAATATGATGACTTTGTCATTTTATCAGGCATTGAAATGGATATTTTACCGGATGGAACGTTAGATTTTGCGGATGATGTATTGCAAACGGTCGATTTTGTCATTGCGTCGATTCATTCTGCTTTTTCGCAACCGCAAGAAACGATTATGAAACGATTGAAAGAAGCGCTTATGAATCCATACGTTCATATGATTGCACATCCGACAGGAAGATTAATCGGAGAACGAAGCGGATACGATGTAAATATAGATGAATTGTTGCAGCTTGCGAAAGAAACAAATACGGTGCTTGAGTTGAATGCAAATCCACATCGTCTTGATTTAACGTATACCTATTTACAAAAGGCGCAACAGCTTGGTGTCAAAATCGCGATTAATACGGATGCGCACAACGTTCGTATGCTTGATGATATGGAACTCGGTGTGGCGTTTGCTCGAAAAGGTTGGATTCGAAAAGAAACGGTTATTAATACATGGGATATCGAACAACTCATGTCTTTTTTGCGAAAATAAACAGCTGGAGGGTTCATCGGTGCATGCCAAAACATTACACATTCTTGAATTTGATAAAGTGAAAGCACAACTTGCGGAATATGTATCTTCCTCACTAGGGAAAGAAAAAGTCGTAACACTTGTGCCATCATCGGACGTTGAAGAGGTGACGCGTTGGCAAGAAGAAACGGATGAAGCAGCAACCGTTCTTCGCTTGCGCGGTCACGTCCCTCTTGGTGGCATATTTGATGTTCGTCCCCAGACGAAACGCGCAAGCATCGGGGGAACGCTCAGCCCACATGAGCTACTCGATGTTGCAAGTACGATGCGGGCGGCGAGACAGTTAAAAAAGTTTTTAGAAGCGACAGAGGCCAACTTGCCACATATTATCGCATATGTGGAGCAAATAGTTCCTCTAAACGAGCTCGAACAACATATATATCATTGTATTGATGAAAGCGGAGATGTGCTTGACGAGGCAAGTGAACGGCTGCGCTCGTTACGTCAACAGCTACGTGCGATCGAAGGAAGGGTGCGCGATAAGTTAGAAAGTATTATTCGCTCATCATCTGCCCAAAAGACATTATCGGATGCAATCATTACGATTCGTAACGATCGGTATGTCATCCCTGTCAAACAAGAATATCGCCATACGTATGGTGGAATTGTACATGATCAGTCCTCATCTGGGGCTACGTTATTTATCGAGCCACAATCGGTTGTAGAACTAAACAACGAATTGCAACAGTTGCGCGTGAAAGAAAAACAAGAAATTGAGCGCATTTTAAGTGAATTATCCTCCTCTGTCGGCGAGCAGGCGGAAATAATTATTAGGAACGTCGAATTGCTTGCACAGCTTGACTTTTTATTTGCAAAGGCGAAATACGCGAAAACGATCAAAGCAACAAAGCCAGCGATCAATGAGCGTGGATATATTCGTCTTATGCAAGCGCGGCATCCGCTCATCCCTCCTGATCAAGTCGTTCCAAATGATATTGAACTAGGGAACGACTATACGACGATGGTGATTACCGGACCAAATACGGGAGGGAAAACAGTCACGCTAAAAACGATTGGCTTGTTCACCGTCATGGCTCAAGCAGGGTTGCAAGTGCCAGCGTTAGACGGCTCACAATTAGCTGTATTTCGCGCTGTATATGCCGACATTGGTGATGAACAATCAATCGAACAAAGTTTAAGTACGTTTTCGTCTCACATGGTCAATATTGTTGATATTTTAAAACAAGTGGACGAGCATAGTCTTGTGTTGTTTGATGAGCTTGGAGCAGGAACGGATCCGCAAGAAGGGGCAGCTTTAGCGATTGCTATTTTAGATGAAGTGCACAATCGCGGAGCACGTGTTGTCGCGACGACGCATTATCCTGAATTAAAAGCATATGGTTACAATCGACAAGGTGTCATGAATGCCAGTGTCGAATTTGACATCGAAACGTTAAGTCCAACGTATAAACTGTTGATCGGTATTCCAGGTCGAAGTAATGCACTTGATATTTCTCGTCGCCTCGGATTAGACGAACATATTATTGCTCGCGCTCGCACGTATATTAGCGCAGAAAGCAATGAAGTTGAAAATATGATTGCTTCATTAGAAAGAAGTAAAAAGCGAGCCGAAGAAGAATGGGAGCAAGCAGAAAAACTTCGTGAAGAAGCAGAACGGTTGAGAAATGAATTAGAGCAACAGTGGAACGAACTAAACGAACAGCGTGAGCGTTTGTTAGAAAAAGCGAAAGAAGAGGCGGAACTCATTGTAAAAAAAGCGATGAAAACGGCAGAAGAAGTGATTCAAAACCTTCGTGACATGCAAAAACAACAAGCCGTTGCGATGAAAGAACATGAGCTGATTGCCGCACGGAAGAAGCTAGAAGAAGCGATCCCACAAATGGAAAGAAAAAAGAAAAAACAAGTCCAAAAAGCTAAGCAACTGTTACATCCTGGCGACGAGGTGAAAGTCACTCATCTCAATCAAAAAGGACAACTTCTTGAGAAAGTATCGAACGACGAATGGCTCGTGCAAATTGGGATTTTAAAAATGAAAGTGCATGAAGAAAACTTGGAGTATGTAAGCAGTCCAACGCCAATTGAAACAAAACCAATTGCGACTGTAAAAGGCCGCGATTATCATGTGCCACTAGAACTCGATTTACGCGGTGAACGATATGAAGACGCGTTGCTTCGCGTTGAAAAGTATATTGATGATGCAGTATTGGCAGGGTATCCCCGCGTGTCTATTATTCACGGAAAAGGGACAGGAGCACTTCGCAAAGGGGTGCAACAATATTTGCAAAATCATCGCTCAGTAAAAAGCATTCGATTTGGTGAGGCGACTGAAGGGGGAACAGGCGTCACCGTTGTCGAATTACAATGACGGGAGGAACTATGAGCGCTTTCTGGGAAAACGAAATGATTCATATTGCTGCCAATTTTAGTGTCGTGATTTTATGTTTAGTTTTATTTTTAGCTATTTTTGAACTTGTGACGAAATATAAAAATTGGGAAGAAATTAAAAAAGGAAATATGGCAGTAGCGATGGCAACAGGTGGAAAAATATTTGGGATCGCTAATATTTTCCGATACTCGATCGATCATCACGATTCACTTTTTACGATGATCGGTTGGGGCGTTTACGGCTTCGTTTTATTGTTAATCGGTTATTTTATTTACGAGTTTTTAACGCCAAAGTTTAACATTGACGATGAAATTGCTAATGATAATCGAGCGGTAGGATTTATTTCCATGGTTATTTCGATCGGTTTGTCGTTTGTCATCGGAGCAAGTATACGGTGAGAGGAGAAAAAAATGGAAACTCTAGCGAAAGTATTGCTCGTATTGTGCGGTGTATTTTTGCTTATTGGTGTCATATATATCATGTTTTTTGCATAAAAGGATGTCAGTAGGCATCCTTTTATATTTTTTAATACAAAAATTTCTGAAAATATTATAAAATATAAATAATCTTATAGAAAAAGGGGGAAACAAAATGGAGAAGCCATGGCTAGCGTTATATCCTCAGCAAGTTCCTCATTCAATTGATTATCCGCGCAAGCCGTTGCAACAATTTTTGCGGGAAGCGGCGGAGCAATTTCCGCACAAAACAGCCATTCACTTTTTAGGAAAGGAGCTGACATATAAAGAAATATATGAACAAGCACTTAAATTAGCATCGTATATGCAACAGCTCGGTTTACAAAAGGGTGATCGCGTATCGATTATGTTGCCGAACTGTCCACAAGCGGTTATTAGCTATTATGCTGTTTTATTTGCAGGTGGTATTGTTGTACAAACAAACCCATTATATACTGAACGAGAGTTGGAATATCAGTTAAATGATAGTGGTGCGAAAATCATTATCGGTCTTGATTTACTTTATCCGCGAATCATGAAAGTGAAAGCGAATACAAAAATTGATCATGTGATCATTACAAGTATAAAAGATTATTTACCGTTTCCGAAAAACGTGTTATATCCGTTTGTACAAAAGAAACAAACAGGGATGATTGTACGCGTCAAACATGAGGGCGATTGTCATCTATTTACGAAAGCATTATCGCTTGCGAGCGGGAAAGTAAAAGAGACGGATGTGAATCCGGTGGAAGACGTTGCGCTTCTTCAATATACAGGCGGAACAACTGGGTTTCCGAAAGCTGCGATGTTGACACATCATAATTTAACGTCCAACACGCTCATGTGCACAAAATGGATGTATAAATGTGAACGCGGGAACGAATCGATTCTCGGTGTGCTTCCGTTTTTTCACGTATATGGGATGACGGCCGTCATGAACTTATCCATTATGGAAGGATATAAAATGATTTTGCTACCGAAGTTTGATGTGGAAACGACATTAAAAACGATTGAAAAGCAACGGCCAACGCTATTTCCAGGTGCACCAACGATTTACATTGCATTGCTCAATCACCCGAATTTAAGAAAATACGATTTATCATCAATCAAAATATGTATTAGCGGCTCAGCTCCACTTCCTGTTGAAGTGCAAGAACAATTTGAAACAGTAACAGGTGGAAAAATCATTGAAGGATACGGCTTAACTGAAGCATCTCCTGTGACACATTCCAATTTCATTTGGGATGGGAAACGAATTAAAGGGAGCATTGGCGTACCTTGGCCAGATACAGAGGCGATGATCGTTTCAATCGAAACAGGTGAGCGAGCAAATGTGAACGAGATTGGGGAAATTGTTGTGCGTGGGCCGCAAGTGATGAAAGGATATTGGAACCGCCCAGAAGAAACTGCTGTAACGCTTCGAGATGGTTGGTTATATACGGGTGATTTAGGGTATATGAATGAAGAAGGATATTTCTTTGTTGTTGATCGGAAAAAAGATATGATTATCGCAAGCGGCTATAACGTATATCCACGCGAAGTAGAAGAAGTGTTGTATGAGCATCCGAAAGTGCAAGAAGCTGTCGTCATCGGTGTGCCAGACGCTTATCGCGGTGAGACGGTAAAAGCGTTTGTTGTGCTTAAAGAAGGAGAGCAGTGCACAGAAGAAGAGCTTGACGAATTTATGAGAAGTAAATTGGCTGCTTATAAAGTGCCACGCATTTATGAATTTCGAAAAGAATTGCCAAAAACAGCAGTCGGTAAAATATTGCGTCGTGCCCTTGTTGAAGAAGAAAAAGAAAAACAAAAATAACCTTTATACGTTTTTTCTTGACACGTTTTTTGCCTCTCTTTAAAATAAAAATATGAATGATTATTCATTCATATTTTTGAAAGGGAGAATGCAAAGTTGAAACGTGATAAACCGAAGTTTAAACAAATTATTGATGCAGCTGTGATCGTCATCGCTGAAAATGGCTACCATCAAGCGCAAGTATCGAAAATTGCCAAACAAGCAGGTGTAGCTGACGGTACGATCTATTTGTATTTTAAAAATAAAGAAGATATTTTAATTTCACTGTTTCAAGAAAAAATGGGTTACTTTATCGAAAAAATTGAAGAAGAAATAGAAGGAATTTCGAGTCCGTCGAAGAAATTGTTTTTGTTGATTCAAAAACATTTTCAAATGTTAGCGGCGGATCCCCATTTAGCGATTGTTACCCAATTGGAACTTCGCCAATCGAATAAATCATTACGTCTGAAAATTAATGAAATTTTAAAAGGATATTTAAAAGTTGTGGATCGCATTGTGCAAGAAGGGATTGACAAAGGGGAATTTCGTTCAGATTTAGACGTACGGCTTACCCGTCAAATGATTTTCGGGACGATTGACGAAATGGTAACAACATGGGTAATGAATGAGCAAAAATATGATCTCGTTGCATTAGCGAAGCCAGTTCATCAATTGTTAACGAAAGGTTGTTGTGTTTAAAGCACAACAACCTTCCGACATACATGAAGGAGGGAGAATATGTTTTCCGTTCAACAAGAGGGGTATGTGGCGATTTTGACACTTAACCGCCCGCCAGCCAATGCATTGGCATCTTTTGTTTTGAAAGAGCTTTCAGAACGACTTGATGCATTAAAAGAAGATGACGAAGTCCGTGTTATCGTTCTCCATGGAGAAGGAAGGTTTTTCTCAGCTGGTGCGGATATTAAAGAGTTTACAGCGATTGAGGCAAGCGAACAAGCAGCTGAACTTGCTCGAGCGGGACAGCGAATAATGGAGAAAATCGAACAGTTTCCGAAACCGATTATCGCAGCTATCCACGGTGCTGCGCTTGGCGGAGGGCTCGAGTTGGCGATGAGTTGTCATCTACGTATCGTAGCGGAAAACGCCAAACTCGGTTTGCCAGAATTGCAGCTTGGCATCATTCCAGGTTTTGCAGGAACACAACGGTTATTGCGCCATGTCGGTATGGCAAAAGCGCTAGAAATGATGTGGACGAGTGAACCGATCACAGGTGCAGAAGCTGTTCAATGGGGACTAGCGAATAAAGCTGTTCCAGAAGAACAGTTGCTTCATACAGCAAAGCAGCTTGCACAAAAAATTGCTCAAAAGAGCCCGATTTCCGTTCAAGCAGTATTGCAACTTGTCAATGAAGCACGAACAAAAACATTCCATGAATGTGTCGAAAAAGAGGCGCAACTGTTTGGACAAGTATTTGTGACGGAAGATGCAAAAGAAGGCATTTCAGCATTTATCGAAAAACGGACACCACAGTTTCAAGGAAAATAAGAGGGGGAGAGAAACATGAACATTTTCGTATTAATGAAACGTACATTTGATACGGAAGAGAAAATTGTCATTCAAAACGGAAAAGTAAGTGAAGAAGGGGCAGAATTTATCATTAACCCGTACGATGAATATGCGATTGAAGAAGCGATTCAAGTGCGCGACCAGCATGGTGGTGAAGTGACAGTTGTTACAATTGGAAATGAAGATGCAGAAAAAGAACTTCGTACGGCACTTGCGATGGGAGCAGATAAAGCAGTGCTTATTAACATTGAAGACGATGTAGAAAATCGTGACCAATATACAACGGCCACAGTGCTTGCGGAATATTTAAAAGATAAAGAAGCTAATTTAATTTTAGCTGGAAATGTAGCGATTGACGGCGGTTCTGGGCAAGTTGGGCCACGCGTTGCTGAATTGCTAGGTATTCCTTATGTAACAACAATTACGAAGTTAGAAATTGACGGAACAAACGTAAAAGCTGTGCGCGATGTTGAAGGTGATGAGGAAGTCATTGAAACATCGTTACCGCTACTAGTTACGGCGCAACAAGGGTTAAATGAGCCGCGTTATCCGTCATTGCCAGGTATTATGAAAGCGAAAAAGAAACCGCTTGAAGAGCTAGAGCTTGATGATTTAGATTTGGAAGAAGACGATGTAGAAGCGAAAACGAAAACGATTGAAATCTTTTTGCCGCCGAAAAAAGAAGCGGGAAAAATTTTGCAAGGAGACATTGCGGATCAAGTAAAAGAACTCGTTTCACTTCTTCATACAGAAGCAAAAGTCATTTAATAGGGGGATGGGGAGCATGGCAAGAAAAGTATTAACATTAGCAGAAGTACGCGATGGAGCATTGCGTAACGTATCATTTGAAGCAATTTCCGCTGCGAAAACGATCGCTGAAGGCGGAGAAGTTGTTGCTGTCGTTGTCGGAGCGAGCGTTCGCTCATTCGCTTCTGAACTTATTGCTTATGGTTCCGATCGGGTTGTCGTCGTCGAGCATGAAAAATTAGCTACGTATACGCCAGACGGTTATGCTCAAGCATTACAAGCTGTTGTCGAGCAAGAGAAACCAGAAGGAATCGTCTTTGGTCACACAGCGCTTGGAAAAGATTTATCACCAAAACTTGCTGCTAAATGGCAATCGGGCCTTGTATCCGATGTTGTTGCGGTTGAAGAGGCAGGTGGAAATATCGTATTTACAAGACCAATTTATTCTGGTAAAGCGTTTGAAAAGAAAATTGTTACTGATGGCCTCATGTTTGTTACAGTTCGTCCGAACAATATTACTCCACTTGAAAAAGATGAAAGTCGTACAGGTGCAGTGGTAGATGTACAAGTCGAGATAAAAGATTTGCGTACAATCGTTCGTGACATTGTACGAAAAACAGCGGAAGGCGTGGATTTATCTGAAGCGAAAGTGATTGTTGCTGGCGGTCGCGGTGTGAAAAGTGCCGAAGGATTTGAACCATTGAAAGAGTTAGCAAACGTGCTTGGCGGTGCGGTTGGAGCATCGCGCGGGGCATGCGATGCAGGATATTGCGATTATTCGCTGCAAATTGGTCAAACAGGAAAAGTCGTTACGCCAGATTTATATATTGCGTGCGGCATTTCAGGAGCGATTCAACATTTAGCGGGCATGTCAAACTCAAAAGTCATCGTGGCGATTAATAAAGATCCAGAAGCGAATATTTTCAAAGTAGCAGATTACGGCATCGTTGGTGATTTGTTTGAAGTCGTCCCGCTTTTAATTGAGGAATTTAAAAAATTAAAAGTACATTCATAAGGGCAGAGCACGATGCTTTGCCTTTTCTTTTCAGCATATTTTTTTGTAACAAGGAAATAGTAGAAGCGAAGCAAATGATTGGCGTAAACAATACGTTCAATGGTATACTATGTGCATGGAACCGAAATGTTTAAGGAGGAATGAAATATGGCAATTGTAAATGCAACAGATCAAACGTTTGTTAGTGAGGTAAAAGAAGGTGTTGTGCTCGTTGATTTCTGGGCACCTTGGTGCGGGCCTTGCAGAATGATTGCACCTGTATTAGAAGAAATAGATCGTGAGCTTGCCGGCAAAGTGAAAGTAGTAAAAGTCAATGTAGATGACAACCCAGAAACAGCTGGGAGATTCGGTGTGATGAGCATTCCGACATTGTTTGTCTTCAAAAACGGTGAAGTGGTAGATAAAACGGTTGGCTTCCAACCAAAAGAAGCGCTTGTTGGTCTTTTAAGCAAACACTTATAATTGACATGTCTCGGAGACATCCGGGGCATTTTTTTTGAAATTTTATATTGACATTGAAAATCGTTCTCTACTATAATGATAACGGTTAATGATAATCGTTATCAAAAAAAAGGGGGATACATACGAAATGAAAAAACGTCAATTAAAAGCTGTATTTGCGCTGTTTTTATTAGCAGGTGGGATTCTTGCAGGTTGTGGTCAACAAAAGACAGAAACGACAGAGAAGAAGGAAGAAACAAAAGTAGAAGAAAAGCAGGAAGAACAGCAGTCGCCTGAAACTGAACAAGTGGAAGAGGTAAACGTTCAAGCGTTTATTGATGCTTATAAAGCAATCAAAGCTGAAACAGAAAAAGCAAAAGAAGGGCAGCCAGTTGATTGGAGTCTTGTAGAAAAAACATACGTAGAGCAACTACAAAAGCCAATTAATGAATTGGATGGTACATTTGCTCAAACGATTGAAGCAGCGATTCAAGGTGGAAAAAGTGGAGAGTTAAATGTTCATCCAGCACGTCAAATTGTTGATAAAGTGACACAATCGTATTTTTATCAGTTACAAAAAAAATTACAAAAAGATGTTGTAGCTGCACTTGAAGCTGGTGATCAACAAAAGGCGACAGCATTGTTTGATCAAATAAAATTGCTAGCAACAGAAATTTTCGTTCCAACGGCAATGAAACGTGACGAATATTACCAATTAACGGGAGAATCTAGCCTTGAACAAAGCATTAACGCTGGTTTAGCAGCGCAAGAAGAGGCGTTAAAAGCCAATAACGTAGATGATTTTAAAGTGTACATTCAGTTGACGGATAAATCGATCTATCGTAGCTACTATTTAGCATCAAAATCATATGCTGAGAAAATTGAAGCAGGTGTGAAAGAAGGAAAGGCAGAAGATGAACTGAAAGGACAACAAGCAGAAGCATGGGGCTTTTTCCAAGCGATTAAAGGCTCTTTAGCTGAAGGAGATGAAGCGGCGACAGCACGTTTGGATGAGATTTTATCGTTAAATAACGATTACAAAACGATCAAAGCATCAGAAGTAAGCGCATTATATGCTAAAGCGTTGTTTGGTAAAATGAAAGGCTATCATGAAAAAGCACCGGCACAGTTAGATGAGAATAACGTTGTCGAAGCGAAAGTAAAAGCGTTAGAAGGTAATATGTTCTTAAAGGCAATTGAATTAGATGTTCAAGCAAAATTAGGCGATGAAAAAGCAGCGGAATTGTTTGCAACAGCAGAAAAGTGGTATAACGCGATTGCTGAAAATAAAAAAGATGAAGCTGCTCAATATAGCAAAGCTGTGCTTGATGCTGTAAGTGCTATTGTTCAATAAACAAACAAAAAAGCCGCGCATACCACGCGGCTTTTTTGTTGTGATACAATAGTAAGGCGATGAACGATGAAGGAGTTACACAAATGACAAAAGTATGTATCACAGGTGGAGCAGGGTTTATCGGTAGTCATCTAGGAAAAAAAATACTTGAACTTGGACATGAGCTCGTTGTTATCGACAATTTCCATCCATATTATTCAACGTGTCAGAAGCAATACCAACTCCAACAAATAAAAAATGTCGGTTTTTTTCATTTTTACAATGTAGATATTCTTCAATTTGATGTGTTGAAAACTATTTTTTTCCATCATCGACCGGATGTGGTATTCCATCTAGCCGCGTTGCCAGGCGTACAGCCATCGTTATCAGAGCCGTTAGCATACATTGATTACGATGTGAAAGCGACAGTAAACATATTACAAGTAGCAGGGGAAGCGGGAGTTCAGCACGTTTTATTTGCGTCTTCTTCTTCTGTATACGGTAATCAAGCGTTTCAGCCGTTAAAAGAAGAAATGGCAAATGGTCAAGTTATTTCTCCGTATGCAGCGGCGAAATATAGTGCTGAATCGTTTTGTCACGCATATGCACACATATATGGCTATACGATGACGATTTTTCGTTATTTTACAGTATATGGGCCGTGGGGACGTCCGGATATGGCGATTAGTAAGTTTATTCGTCAATTGTTGCGTGACGAGCCGATTACCGTTTACGGTGATCATACGGCACGCGATTATACGTATATTGATGACATTGTTGCCGGAATGATTCAAGCGTTAGAACGAGAAGGGGAAAGTGATATTTTTAATCTTGGAGCTGGTCAACCGGTGACGATGAAGCAATTGCTTGCGGAGTTGCGCACCCATTTTCCACATATGCGTGTTCATTACGAGCCGCCTCGCCTCGGTGATGTTGTTGCCACATGGGCCGATATTACGAAAGCAAAAGAAAAAATTGGGTACGAACCGCGCATATCGTTGCGGGAAGGATTGTCAAAGACGATTGAATGGGCGAAGCAATATGAAAACGAAACAAATAAAAATTTTGATGCGACTCATTAGCTTGATATGTATTGTAGCGTTTATATGGATGACGATTCACCATTTTGATGCACGACTATTGTTTGATCTTATGCACAGGCTTGTTTCGCAACCGTGGCATACGAGTTATATGTTTACCATGTATGGGCTCGCCTTCGTTTTACGTGCTATAGCATGGAAATGGTATTTGCCTCACGCCCATTTCCAAACATGTGTCGACGGATTATTTGCTAGTTTATTTATAAACCATATATTTCCGATTAAAATTGGTGATGTCGCTCGCATCGGCATATGTGCAAAACAACATCGCATTCCATTTGCGATTGTTGCTCAGTCTGTCATTGTACTACGTCTTTTTGATTTTATTGTTTTATTTTTGTTTGCTTTTTTGGGGGCAATCGTTTATATGCAAACGCTTGTACGTTCTGCTCTTGTTTTTCCGCTCGTTGTTGCCGGTATAATTGCTTTATTTGTCGTGCTTCAACAGATAAATCCGTCATGGATACAAAAACATAAACAACATTGGAATGTTATACGGAAAAGTCGTCGTGTTGGATCGATTGTTGTTGCCATTGTTTTTAGTTGGGTATGTGAAGCGGTCGTTTTGTTTGAAATGGCGAAAATGATTGCTTTTCCTCTTTCGTTTACGGAGTCGCTATGGGTAAATAGTATGGCGGTTGGTGGACAAGTATTTCAAATGACTCCGGGAGGATTGGCGACATATGAGGCTGTCATGGCGTTTGCGTTAACGCGCATTCATTCAGATTGGGAACAAGCATATGCCCTTGCACTAGCGACCCATTTATTTAAATTTTTATTTTCTTATGTCGTTGGGCTATACGTATGGTGGCGCATCCCAACGTTATGGACATTCGTTCGAAAGGAGAACGTAACGTGAAAAAAGCATCGAAGTTTGAAAAAATAGCAGCAAGGTGTTGGAATTTATTAAATGAAGGAAAGCCATTTACCCCGATTTTCGTTATAGGGACAATGCTTCTTTTTCACTTGTTAGATGGAATGACGTTGGAAGAAGGAGAAAAAATATTCCATAGCTTTTTGCTAACAGTTCCTCTTTTTGTTTTGTATTACATATATGACTATCCGTTATTTTTACGTAACTATTTATGGATTCCTTATGTCATTTTTTTGATGATTTCGTCTTTCGTACCGACGACTTTACTTTTACTTGCCGTTAGCCTCTATTTCTTTTTTACCGTTTTCTTTTGGGGAACATTATACTATCATTTACGTATTGGAACAACATGGTTGAATTTCACTCGTTTTTGGAAACTTGTGTTAAAAAATAGCGACTCAACGAGCGGAAATGCACAAGAACAATTGCCAAAAGCATTACTTCTTCTTTCTGTATGGGAATACGGAGTACAACACAATGTACATACTCCGTCATTTATCGCTTTTTACGTCTTTGTTTTCGTATGGTCGTTTATTTTGCATCGTTATTTATTTGATTGGAAACCAAAAGTGATTGACCATTATACAAATAACGTGCCGCCAAATGAGAAATCGTTAAGTGATCGCGTCATCGTTCTTGTTGTTGACGGGATGAGAAAGGATCGTTTTGAACAAGCCAACGCCCCATTTTTAAAGTCGCTTCGTACGAATGGAACGGATTTTACGCAAATGGAAACGGTATATCCCGCAAGAACGGTCGTATGCTTTACATCGATGCTCACAGGAACATACCCGTTTGAACACGGCATTCGTTCAAATATGGTATGGAAACTAGGGATTCGTGTCGAAAGTATTTTTGATGTTCTCCGGAAAGTAGGGAAAAAAGGAAAAGTACTCGGCATCGCTCATCTTGTCGATTCCCTAGGAAATGATGTCGAAACGGTAACGGCTGTCATGCATAACGATGTTGCTGATCGCAATATTATGGAACGCGCAAAACAACTGATGACCGAACAAGATTTACATTTACTTGTCGTTCAATTTATCGGAACGGATCAAACAGGACATAGCCGTGGTGTACACTATGATGAATACGTACAAAAAATTGAAGAAGTTGACACATTAATTCAACAATTTATTGAATGGTTGCACGAACAAGGAAAAATGGATAATACAACGTTAATCATTTGTGCAGATCATGGACAAGCAGATGGAATTGGCGGACATGGCCATTTAGATGAAGGAGAACGGTACGTGCCATTTTTTATGTACGGTCCAATGATTGAAAAAGGGAAGCGAATTGACGAAAAACATAGCCTCGTTTCTCTTGCTCCAACGATCGCTTATTTGTTAGGAGCACCATATCCGAGCCATAGCCGTGGCCCTGTGTTAGTTGAAGCGCTAAAGAAAGAGGGAGAACGATGAAAGTAATTGTATTTTTACCAGCACATAATGAGGAGGAAGCAATTGGGGAAGTCATTCGTCGTATTCCAAGACATATTCAACCGAATATAGAAGTACACGTTCTTGTTGTCGACGATGGATCAACAGATCGTACGGTTGATGTTGCCAAACAAGCAGGAGCGAACTTCATTTATCGGCATGAAAAAAACCGAGGGCTAGGCGCAGCTGTACGGACCGGCTTACAACAATGCGTCGAACTTGGTGCGGATATCGGTGTGATGATTGATGCAGATAACGAATACCCACCGGAACAAATTCCCGATCTCATTATGCCTATTTTACATGGAGAAGCAGATTATACAATGGGTTCCCGTTTTTTAGGGACGATTCAAGGAATGAAGTGGCATCGGCGAATTGGAAATTACTTATTTACATTTATTCAATCCATCTTATTGAAAAGATGGATTTATGACGGTCAATCAGGAATGCGAGCATTTTCTCGTCAAGCGATGGAAGAAGCAGAAATTATTCATGATTACAACTATGCTCAAGTATTGACGTTAAATTTAGTGCGCAAAGGATTTCGGTTAAAAGAAGTGCCAATTGTATATCAAGTAAGAACGACGGGTCAATCATTTATTAAATTTACAGCTTACCTCAAACATGTCATTCCGGCTATTGTGAAAGAGATGTGCCGTCCAGTGAAACGAAAGCATATGCGCTCTATTCAGCAACGCTAGGGAGATTCTCTAGCGTTTTTTCTTGACAATTATCATGATAATTATTATCATTATCATCGAAGGAGGAGATCGGATTGAAAAAGTTTTTATTTTTTTGTTTATCAATGATATTGATTTTCACATTAGTCCCTACTTCTTCGTTCGCTTACTCATACGGTGATCCGAACGAAGAAGCGGTTGCGGAAGCGTATAAAGAAATGGTAGCGAAAGCGCGAGAGAAAAAGTTCGATGAAGTGAAAGCCATTTACGAAACGGTGCAAAAAGAAATTGATATGCATATGGGTCCGGAACCGTCTGCCATCATTTTAGAGGCAATTGAGCAGAAAGATGCAGATACGATCGTTTCCGCGATGCAAAAAGTGCTTGTGCTTAACGTGGCGCGCCGTTTAGAAAACGTAGAGAAAAACTTCGACAACTACGATACGAGCAAACGTTTATTGGCAAAAGCATTTGCTACATATAAAGCACTCTCACCAATCGTGCAACAAAAGAATGCGGAACTCGATGAAAAATTAAAACAACAGTTTGATGTTGCTCTTCAATCGCTCGGAAATCCAGGATTGTTCGGAGTAGGAAAAAAAGAGTCAAATATCGATCAATTTAAAGAAAGTAAGCATACCATTTTGCAAGCGTTGCAAGATCAATTTGAACTAGAGAATGTTGAAACAGGTCATTTTACAGAAGAAGATTTAGACCGATTAGCTGCAGCGAAAAAGACGGAATGGACGGATTTGTCTGATGTGAAAAACTGGATACCAATCATTGTAATTGTGGGAGTTATTGCTGCTGTTGTAGTGTACGCGATAAGAAAACGAAAGTAAAGAAAGGGGTCGTGTAGGTTGGAAGTTCAAGCGCTGCTCATTACGTTTCGTGAAGCATTAGAAGCACTATTAATTGTAGGGATTATTACATCATATTTAAAACGCATTGATCAATCACGGTATGTGAAATATGTTTGGCTCGGTGCAGGATTAGCCGTGTTTGCAAGTGCGATCGTCGCTTTATTATTCCAAGTTGTTCTAACCGGCTTTTCAACGATGGCGAGCGAAATGTATTTAAAGGTAAGCATTATTTTTATTTCTTCCATCTTACTGACGCAAATGGTTTTTTGGATGGCGGAACATAGTAAAGACATAAAAAGAAGTATGGAAGGAAAAATGAGCAAATACGTGTCCAAAGGTGACGTATTGGGCATGGTTATGCATTCGTTTTTAGTCGTATTGCGTGAAGGAGTCGAGACCGTCTTTTTCTTTGCTGCAATTACAGGTGGAAATATCGGAGCGGCAGTACAAGGATGGGGGGCAATTACAGGATTAACGATTGCAGCTATTGTCAGCTATATGTTCTTTAAAGGAACGATGCGCGTGCCATTAAAAACGTTTTTTAAAGTGACAGGTGCGTTTATTATTTTGATTGCGGCCGGATTGCTTGTGCAAGGTGTTTCGATGCTACAAGATTTGAAAATCATTGGTAGCGTCATGCCGCATGTATACGACATTACGTGGTTTATGCCGGAACATCCGATTGACCATGAGCATTTTGTACGTGACACAGGACATGAACCAATTATTTCTGGCGACGTAGGCATTTTTCTTAAAGCATTATTTGGTTATTCGTCGATGCCATCCTTGGAAGAAGTATTAGCATACGTTGGTTATTTCGTTGTTATTTATTTACTCGTAAAAACACGTTATGGTGCAAAAGAAGGAAAAAAAGAAAAGAGCGAAAAAAATGAGCAGGTGCTTGAACAACAAGTAATGTAAAGTACAAGGGGAAGCCTTGTACTTTTTTGCTTAGGAGGGTTTTGATTGTGAGAATGGTTTCCATTGTTTTGTTGCTTATTGTTTATATATCATACATCGTATATGCTAGTCCATTCGCTGCAACATGGGACGAAGTAGATTTTGCTTTAGCGCTTGAGCGATATGATTTGCTTGCAATGCAGCCGCATTTTCCGGGATATCCGTACTTTATTTTTGGAGGCATGCTCATTCATTCATTTGTCGCCAATCCTGCCAAGGCGCTGGCGATTTGGAACGGTTTGCTTATGATCAGCACCTCAATTCCAATATATTTGCTTGCAAAAACATTTGTGGAAAAAAAGTACGCGTGGGTTGTTACTGCACTCGTTCAATCGCTTAGTTATGTCATGCTGATCGTTTCGCAACCGATGTCGGAAGGAAGTGCACTCGCTGTTTTATGGTGGTATGTATGGAGTTTACAACGTGCGCTTCACTCGGATCGTATTGATATGCAGTTGCTGCCGTTATGGTTATTTAGCGTCATGCTCGGCATTCGTTTATCGTATATTCCTTTTGGGATTGGCATTTTATACGTTTGGTGGAAGCGAGCATATCGCTTCAAAACGCTTCTGTTATACAGTTTTGTAGCGGTTGCTTTTCAATTTATTTGGATTATGGCAGTAGCTACAACAGAGGGGGAAGGGTTTTGGCAGTTGGCTCTTTCATTTACAACAGGACATTTTACGCAATGGGGGGGAACGGTGTCGACAGATGAAGCACCGTTTTGGCAACGAGCCATTGTGCTTATTTTTTATAATATCATTTGGACAGGTATGGCCAAGCAGTCGATATGGCTACTGAGTTGCTTTATTATTTTATTAGCTATGACGTGGAAACAAATAGCGATCCCGCCTTTATATCGTTTGCTTTTATTGACATATTTTCTATGGGCATTGTTTGCGCAAAATATTGAAAAGCCAAGACATATATTGCCGATTGTCGTCATTGTTTCATTCTTTTTGTTTGTCAGTGCCCTTCAATCGTCATCACGTCTACGGCTTACCGCGGCGTTTGTTTTGCTTCTCTCGCAAACGGTCATCGGCACGCAAGCGATCAAGCATCAAGCGACACAGTTGCCAGCGACGTATCAGTTGGCGTATGATTTTGAACAGAAAGAAAAGCCTTTTGTTTTATTTACGTGGGAAGAGACGCGCGTTCTTGAATATTTACGTGTTTCGTTTCCGCATGGGCGCGTGTTTTCATTTGACGTTTTCGAGCGTGAAAAAGCGACATTTCCACATGCGAAAGTGTATGTCACCGACCATGTGATTAAAGGATTTCAAGCGCAAGGTATAGACGTTCGTCCGTATATTCGTTCCGTTCGAACGTATGAATCGAGTTTATTATCTGACCCTGTGTACGGACGCATTACCGTATATGAATGGCGGGAGGAGGGAGAACGTGAATGAACGATTAAAAGAAAAATTAGCGATTTTGCCCGATCAGCCGGGATGTTATTTAATGAAAGACGCCCACGGGACGGTCATTTACGTTGGGAAAGCAAAAGTGTTAAAAAATCGTGTCCGTTCTTATTTTACTGGTACACATGACGGAAAAACGCTTCGGTTAGTAAATGAAATTGCTGATTTTGAATATATTGTGACGTCTTCGGATTTAGAAGCGCTTATTTTAGAAATGAATTTAATTAAAAAATACGATCCGAAATATAACGTCATGTTAAAAGATGATAAGAGCTATCCGTTTATTAAAATTACTGGAGAAACGCATCCGCGTCTTATCATCACCCGAACGGTGAAAAAAGATAAAGGGAAATATTTTGGGCCGTATCCGAACGCCCAAGCTGCGCACGAAACGAAAAAACTGCTCGATCGTCTATATCCATTAAGAAAATGTGAGAAAATGCCGAAAAAAGTTTGTTTATATTATCATATGGGACAATGTTTAGGACCTTGCGAATATACAGTGTCAGAGGAAGAAAATAAAAAAATTGTTGAACAAATTACTCGTTTTTTAAATGGTGGGTATAAAGAAGTAAAAGAGACATTGACAGAAAAAATGTTAGAAGCAGCGGAACAGTTACAGTTTGAGCGGGCGAAAGAATATCGGGATCAAATTGCGTATATCGAAACATTAATGGAAAAACAAAAAATGATTTTGCACGATTTTGTTGATCGCGACATTTTTGGATATGCGTACGATAAAGGGTGGATGTGCGTACAAGTATTTTTTATTCGCCAAGGAAAGCTCATCGAACGAAACGTATCGATGTTTCCGTTATATCAAGAACCAGAGGAAGAGTTTTTAACGTTTTTAGGGCAGTTTTACAGTAAAGAGTATCATTTAAAGCCACGTGAAGTTGTATTGCCGCGCGACATCGATGGAGAGATGGCGACAAATTTGCTTCAGGTGAACGTCACACAGCCGAAAAGCGGCAAAAAGAAAGAGCTCGTTGATTTAGCGTGTAAAAACGCACAAATTGCTTTACAAGAAAAATTCTTTTTAATTGAGCGTGATGAAGAACGGACGATTCGTGCGATTGAACGATTAGGTGAAGCAATGGGGATTCAAGCTCCTCATCGTATTGAGGCGTTTGACAATTCAAATATTCAAGGGGCAGACGCTGTCGCTGCCATGGTCGTATTTATTGATGGAAAGCCGGAAAAAAAAGAATATCGTAAATATAAAATAAAAACGGTGCAAGGAGCGGACGATTACGAGTCGATGCGGGAAGTGATTCGACGACGATATACGCGCGCGTTGCGCGAACGTCTACCACTTCCTCAATTAATCATTGTCGATGGCGGAAAAGGACAAATACAAGTCGCAAAAGAAGTGTTGGAATGCGAACTCGGGTTGTCGATTCCTGTTGCTGGTTTAGTGAAAGATGATAAACATCGCACATCCCATTTATTGTTTGGCGATCCACCGAACGTCATTCCGTTAGAAAAAAACAGTCAAGAATTTTATTTGTTGCAGCGCATTCAAGAAGAAGTGCATCGTTTTGCGATTACATTTCATCGTCAAGTTCGTTCAAAATCTACATTCCACTCCATTCTTGATCAAATTCCAGGGGTTGGTACAAAAAGAAAACAAGCGTTATTGCAACATTTCGGATCGATTAAAAAAATGAAAGAAGCAACGGTTGAACAGCTACAAGAAGCAAACGTTCCAAAACATGTCGCCCAAAAAATTCACGAAGCGCTCCGAACGTATGAAAGCTGACCGATGATGGTCAGCTTTCATCTTTGCGATCCCATTTGACAGTAAACAAAACGGTTTTGGCGCGTCGTTTTTGTTGTTCAAACGCTTCCGTCACATATCCTTTTTGCTGTTCAAACTGTTGAGCAAGAAAGCCCGCTTCAAGTTGAAACGTACACTCCCCACCAAAATCGAACCGCATGGCGACAAGCGATCCATCTAATTGAAGATCGCATTGATCTTTTTTCTCCTCCAGTAGCGATAAATTCCCCCAACCAGCTTGTTCAAAAAAAGCAACGATATCATCGAGCGTAGCTAGCGGGTACTTTCTCGCTAATTCTTTTCCTGCCCAATATAAAATAAATGGAGTTTCTTTCCCAAACAAATTTGGTAGCAGTTCTTGCCGAAATAAAAAGTCGCTAAAAGCAGAAATGTTCGTTTGTTTCCATTGTTCGTATCCGCTCACGATCAATTCCCCTCTCTATTGTTCATTATAGCGAACAACAATGTGAAAAACAGTATTGACTTTTCTCTTATTTCGGACTTCACTAGAAGTGTAGTTATTTTAAAATTTGAAATGATTGAACATTTCGTGAACACCTTTTCTTGACGCTCCTACATTCTGGGAGTACAATGAATGTGACAATGATCAATGGAAATGGAAGTGTTTACACATCTGTTGATCATAGTCTAGTAGATGTGGATGGGAGCGTATAAAAAAGGAAGATGACAAATTTAAGGGGGGTTATGTATGGCACAAAATCGCGAATTTTTTTACCGTCGACTCCATTCATTGCTCGGAGTCATTCCAGTTGGGCTGTTTTTAACGCAGCATTTAGTAGTTAACCATTTTGCAACAAGAGGAGCAGAATCGTTCAACAAAGCGGCAGCATTTATGGAGCAGCTACCGTTTCGGTACTTTTTAGAAATTTTCGTTATTTTTCTTCCGTTATTGTTCCATGCCATCTACGGACTGTATATTGCGTTTACAGCACAAAACAATGTAAGTCGCTACGGATATTTCCGTAACTGGATGTTTATGTTGCAACGCTTAACCGGGATTATTACGCTCATTTTTGTCGTCTGGCACGTATGGGAAACGCGCGTTCAGGCTGCGTTTGGTGCAGAAGTAAACTATGACATGATGGCGAACATTGTTGCGAACCCGTTTATGCTTGCATTTTATATTGTCGGAATCGTTTCTGCAGTATTTCATTTTGCGAACGGGTTATGGTCGTTTTTCGTTAGCTGGGGTATTACAGTGACTCCTCGTTCACAACAAATTTCTACATACGTGACAATGGGGATTTTTGTCGCGCTTTCGATCGTTGGTATACGCGCGATTTTAGCATTCGTTTAATCCACAAGAAGGAGTGAGGAGACATGAGTAAAGGAAAAATTATTGTCGTTGGTGGAGGTCTTGCCGGTTTAATGGCAACCATTAAAATCGCCGAAGCAGGTGTAAAAGTAGATTTATTTTCATTAGTTCCCGTGAAACGGTCTCACTCTGTTTGTGCACAAGGTGGCATTAACGGTGCGGTCAACACAAAAGGGGAGGGAGACTCTCCGTGGGAGCATTTCGATGATACAGTATATGGTGGGGACTTTTTAGCTGACCAACCTCCGGTAAAAGCAATGTGTGAAGCTGCCCCTGGCATTATTCATTTGCTTGATCGCATGGGCGTCATGTTCAACCGTACGCCCGAGGGCTTGCTTGACTTCCGTCGTTTTGGAGGAACACAACATCACCGTACAGCATATGCAGGAGCAACAACAGGACAACAGCTTCTTTATGCGCTTGATGAACAAGTGCGTCGTCATGAAGTGGCAGGTCTTGTAACAAAATATGAGGGATGGGAGTTTTTGGGTGCTGTTTTAGACGATGAGCAAGTATGTCGCGGTATTGTCGCGCAAAACTTGACAACGATGGAAATTAAAGCATTCCCTGCTGATGCAGTCATCATGGCAACAGGTGGTCCAGGAATCATTTTTGGTAAGTCAACAAACTCCATCATTAACACAGGTTCGGCAGCGTCGATCGTTTATCAACAAGGGGCATATTATGCAAATGGGGAATTTATTCAAATTCACCCGACAGCCATCCCGGGTGACGATAAGCTTCGCTTAATGAGCGAATCAGCTCGTGGAGAAGGTGGACGAGTTTGGACGTATAAAGATGGGAAACCTTGGTATTTCTTAGAGGAAAAATATCCAGCTTACGGAAATCTCGTTCCACGCGACATTGCAACGCGTGAAATTTTCCATGTTTGTGTAGACTTAAAACTCGGCATTAACGGCGAAAACATGGTTTATTTAGACTTGTCACATAAAGATCCGAAAGAGCTGGATATTAAGTTAGGCGGTATTATTGAAATTTATGAGAAATTTATGGGTGAAGACCCAAGAAAAGTGCCGATGAAGATCTTCCCAGCAGTTCACTACTCGATGGGTGGATTATGGGTGGACTACGATCAAATGACAAATATTAAAGGATTGTTTGCGGCGGGTGAGTGTGACTTCTCAATGCACGGTGCCAACCGTCTCGGTGCAAACTCGTTATTATCCGCCATTTATGGTGGAATGGTAGCAGGTCCAAAAGCAGTTGAGTATATGAAAGGGCTTGAAAAATCAGCCGATGCGATGCCTTCTTCCTTATACGATCGCTATTTAAAACAAGAAGAAGAGAAATGGGCGCAAATTATGGCGATGGATGGTACAGAAAACGCATACGTCTTGCATAAAGAGCTTGGTGAATGGATGACTGATAACGTCACAGTCGTTCGCTATAACGATAAACTATTGAAAACAGATGAGAAAATTCAAGAATTACTTGAACGGTATAAAAATATTAACATTAACGACACAGCGAAATGGAGCAACCAAGGAGCATCGTTTACACGCCAACTTTATAACATGTTGCAACTTGCTCGTGTCATTACGCTTGGTGCTTACAACCGTAATGAAAGCCGTGGAGCGCATTATAAACCAGAGTTTCCTGAGCGAAATGATGAAGAATGGTTAAAAACAACGATGGCAAGCTTTACACCGGATGGTCCATCGTTCCATTATCGCGAAGTAGATACATCACTTATTAAGCCGCGCAAACGTGACTACACGAAAAAGAAAGGGGAAGTGAAATCATGAGCGAAAATAAAACGATTCGGATTATCGTCACAAGACAAGACCGTCCGGATACAGCCCCTTATGAAGAAGAGTTTGTCATCCCGTATCGTCCGAATATGAACATTATTTCGGCGCTCATGGAAATTCGGCGCAATCCGGTCAATGCAAAAGGGGAAAAAACGACGCCTGTTGCTTGGGAAATGAACTGTTTAGAAGAAGTGTGTGGTGCTTGTTCAATGGTGATTAACGGAAAACCACGCCAATCGTGTACCGCACTAGTTGATCAGCTCGAGCAACCGATTCGTTTAGAACCGATGCGCACATTCCCTGTTATTCGCGATTTGCAAGTGGATCGTAGTCGCATGTTTGACTCGTTGAAAAAAGTAAAAGCGTGGATTCCAATCGATGGAACGTATGATTTAGGTCCGGGACCGCGTATGCCAGAGCGCAAACGGCAATGGGCATATGAGTTATCAAAATGTATGACGTGCGGTGTATGTTTAGAAGCTTGTCCAAACGTCAATAGTAAGTCAAACTTCATCGGTCCAGCACCGCTTTCGCAAGTACGTTTATTTAACGCGCATCCAACAGGAGCGATGCATAAAGCGGAGCGCCTTGAAGCGATTATGGGTGATGGTGGACTAGCGAACTGCGGAAATTCACAAAACTGTGTGCAATCTTGTCCGAAAGGCATTCCGCTTACAACATCGATTGCGGCATTGAACCGTGCAGCAACTATTCAAATGTTTCGCAATTTCTTCGGTAGCGATGAAGTGTAACAACAAGGTCGACTCTTCAGGAGTCGGCCTTACGTTTCATATATGATATATGATAATAAGTCGCTTTTATAGAGGGGGAGAAGGAAAGTGAAAATATCGTATATTAATGACATAAAAGAATGGGAACAACGTTTTTCTTTTTTTCATCCGGTACGTGTCCGCTTTTCAGAAACAGATATGTTTGGTCATTTGAACAATACAGTACCTTTTGTATATTTTGAAGAAGCGCGCATCGCATTTTTTGAACATCTCGGCTTTATGAACGACTGGTTAGGAAAAGAACATGATGCGATTCCAGTCGTTGCGAATTTACAATGCGATTTTTTACAACAAGTGTATTTTGGTGAACAGCTACAAATCGGTGTCAAAGTTGCACACATCGGCAACTCTTCTGTTGATTTACATTATGTTGGAAAAAAGCAAAATGGAGCAATTGCGTTTACAGGGCGTGGGACGATGGTGCAAATGTCAAAAACGACAGGAAAAGGAGTGGCATGGGACGAAGAAGCGCGAGCGCGATTAATAGAAAACATGTAACCGTTAACGCCCTTCTTGCATACGATATGTTGACTAAATATATACCCATCCGTTTCGGTCTGGTAAAAGCAAGGAGGGTTATTCACTTGAATCAGAAGCCGCTGCTTACAAAAAGAGAACGAGAGGTATTCGAACTGTTGCTGCAAGACAAAACAACGAAAGAGATTGCTAGTGAACTATTCATTAGCGAAAAAACAGTTCGCAACCACATTTCGAATGCGATGCAAAAGCTTGGAGTAAAGGGGCGTTCACAAGCTGTTGTTGAATTGCTTCGAATGGGGGAACTTAAACTATAGAGAGAACCGGCTCGCCTTTTCGTTTTAGGCAGCCGGTTTTCTATTGATTTGATATATGTTATAATGAAAAATGTTTTGTCATACATCAACAAAGAATGAGGCGAATACATTGGAAAGACCAATTGGAGTGATTGATTCAGGTGTTGGTGGATTAACGGTCGCAAGGGAAATTATGCGCCAGTTACCAAAAGAACAAATTGTATACTTAGGAGATACAGCACGCTGTCCGTACGGACCGAGACCACGAGAAGAAATTCGGCAGTTTACGTGGGAAATGACGAACTATTTGCTCGGTTATGATATGAAAATGCTTGTTATTGCATGTAACACCGCCACAGCTGTCGCTTTAGAAGAAATTCGCGATACGCTCAACATCCCTGTGATTGGTGTCGTCCATCCGGGTGCACGCACGGCGTTAAAAATTACAAAAAACTATCATATCGGTGTCATCGGCACGATCGGAACGGTAAAAAGTGGGGCATACGAACAAGCATTGAAATCCATTAATAGCGACGTGATCGTGGAAAGTTTAGCTTGCCCAAAGTTCGTCCCTTTAGTTGAAAGTGGACAATTTGAAGGGGAAGAAGCAAAACAAATTGTTGCTGAGTCCCTTGAACCATTAAAAGACCGACCGATTGATACGCTTATTTTAGGATGTACGCATTACCCACTTTTAAGCCCATTGATTCAACAATACATGGGAGAGCATGTCAAACTCATTTGTTCTGGTGATGAAACAGCACGCGAAGTGAGTACGATTTTACATCATAGCGGTCTGCTTTATACGGGAACTAAACGCCGCGAGCATATATTTTTCACTACTGGATCGAAAGAAACGTTTCAACAAATTGCTTCGAAATGGTTCGGTCACCCCATTGAACATGTCGAAACCATTCAATTATCTTAAAATCCTTCGCATTAGCCGAAGGATTTTTTGTTCTATTTTTTTGGACGGCTCGTATACATAGTAGTACAAACCGTATGAGGAGGGGAGTCCATGCGTCGCGTATGGGTTATTGCCACAATGTTTATATTTATTCTTTCAGGATGTGGGTTGTTTGGAGGTGAAAAAGCGACGAAAGAAATTGATCCGCCAAAAGATGTAACATATGTAGGAGATGAGCAATCGGTGCAAGAAAAAGAAACAGCAGAAAAAGAAAAAGCGACAGAAACGGTGCAACGCGAACTATATTTAATTGATAAAAACGGCTTCGTCGTTCCACAAACGTTTGCCTTACCGAAAACGAATGCAGCTGCCAAACAAGTGCTAGAATATTTAGTTGAAAACGGTCCAATTTCCGAGTTGCTTCCAAACGGATTTCGGGCTGTGCTTCCTGCTGACACACAAGTATTAAGCGTTAACTTAAAACAAGATGGCACGCTTGTCATTGATTTTTCGAAAGAATTTGCGAATTATCGTCCAGAGGATGAAAAACGTATTTTACAAGCAATTACATGGACAGTGACGCAATTTGACAATGTAAAACGTGTAAAAATTCGTATGAACGGTCACGATCAAAACGTCATGCCGGTTAACGGAACACCGATTAGCGAAGAACTAAGCAGAGATGACGGAATTAACATTGAAACGAACGGTGTGGTCGATATTACGAATACGCATCCTGTCATCGTCTACTTTTTAGCACAAGACGGAAAACAAACGTATTATGTGCCGGTAACAAGACGCGTGCCGAATAGCGAGCAAGATGAACTCGCTGCAGTTGTGAACGAACTTATTAAAGGACCAAGTTACGGTTCTGGGTTGTTAAGTGATTTTCAAGCAGATGCGAAATTGTTAGAAGCGCCAAAATATGAAGATGGAAAAGTGACGTTAAACTTTAACGAAGCGATTTACGGTAGTGTGGAGAAAAATGTCGTATCTACGCATGTACTCAATTGTTTAGTTTTATCTTTAACAGAACAGCCAGGGGTAGAGAGCATCGCCATTACAGTCAACGGAAAGGCAGAATTGGTCGATGAAAGTGGAAAACCGCTATCAGAACCTGTCACAAGACCGCAAAATGTGAACACAGGTAGTTTTTGAAACCAATTTTTTGCTATACTATATAAAGATTCATCGTCGAGAGGCAGTGCTCCTGCCTCTCATTTCGTGAACATATATTGAGGAGGATTTTGTGTGAGAGTAGATGGTAGAACAAATGACGAACTTCGTCCTGTACATATTGAGCCGAACTATTTAAAACATCCGGAGGGGTCTGTACTTATTTCGATTGGCGATACGAAAGTCATTTGTACAGCAAGCATCGAAGACAAAGTTCCACCGTTTATGCGTGGAGGTGGAAAAGGGTGGATTACCGCAGAATATGCGATGATTCCTCGTGCGACAGAGCAACGAAATATTCGCGAAGCAAGTAAAGGGAAGTTGTCAGGACGAACGATGGAAATTCAACGATTAATTGGTCGTGTACTCCGTTCTGTTGTTGATTTGCAAAAATTAGGGGAAAAGACAATTTGGATTGATTGCGATGTGATTCAAGCGGATGGTGGAACGCGTACAGCATCCATTACAGGGGCGTTTGTTGCCATGGCATTGGCGCTCGGAAAAATGGTTGAAGAAAAGAAATTGTCGGCACTTCCGATTACAGATTTTTTAGCTGCTACATCTGTCGGAATCGATGAAGAGCATGGCATTATTTTAGATTTAAATTACGTTGAAGATTCAAAAGCACATGTCGATATGAATATTGTCATGACAGGATCGGGGCGCTTTGTTGAAATTCAAGGAACAGGGGAAGAAGCGACGTTCTCTTATGAGCAATTGCTCGATTTATTAACGGTTGCTGAAAAAGGCATTCATGAGCTTATTATCCTTCAAAAAGAAGCGCTTGGCCCGATCGCTGAACAGATTATGCAACATCGTTCGGAAGGGGAGAAGACGAAGTGAAGCGAATGATCATTGCGACAAAAAACAAAGGGAAAGTAGCGGAGTTTCAGCAGTTGCTTACAAAAAAAGGAATCGAAGTTCTCTCCCTTCTTGACTATAATGACATACCAGATGTTGAAGAAACAGGAACAACGTTTGCTGAAAATGCTATATTAAAAGCAACGACGATCGCCAATATGCTTCATGAAACGGTTATTGCAGATGATTCTGGATTAATCGTTGATGCGTTAGACGGCGAGCCGGGCGTATACTCGGCTCGTTACGCCGGCGAAGGAAAAAACGATCAAGCAAACATTGAAAAAGTGCTTGTCAAGCTGCAAGGCGTACCTTTTGAACAACGGACGGCCCGTTTTCATTGTACGCTCGCTATTGCCAAACCAAACGGAGATGTGACAACAGTAGATGGCGTATGTGAAGGATATATAACAGAAAAAACAATAGGGGAAAATGGTTTTGGATACGATCCGATTTTTTTTGTTCCTGAAAAACAACGAACGATGGCTCAATTAACAAAAGAGGAGAAAAACGAAATCAGCCATCGCGCAAAGGCATTACAACATCTTTTACATATATGGGACAAGCTGTTTGAAAAGGGGAATGAGTCGTGAACGTATTAATTTTAAGCGATAGCCACGGACTGACAAACGAATTACAAACGATCGTCTCACGCCATAAACAACATGTCGATGCAATGATTCATTGTGGTGACTCCGAGTTAACAAGCGACCATGCAGCTTTGCAAGGCATGCTTGTTGTGCGAGGAAACTGTGACTACGAGCGTCGTTTCCCAACTGATCTTGTTGAAGAAATCAAAGGCGTTCGCTTTTTCGTTACACACGGTCATTTATATAACGTCAAAATGACGCTTATGAACGTATATTATAAAGCGAAAGAAGTCGGAGCTGGCATCGTCTGCTTCGGTCACTCACATATTGCAGGATGTGAACAAATCGATGACGTCCTTTTCATCAACCCGGGGAGCATTTATTTGCCGCGCATGCGCCGTGAAAAAACATACGCCATGCTCCACATAGATGAAAAAAATACAACCGTACATTTTTACAATATCGACGGCCAACTGCTTCATGATTTAACAACGACATACACAACACAATAGGGGCAAGAAAATTCTAATGCCCCTATTGACTTTTTTTATAAACATCATTACAATAACAATTGTCCAAACCACGATAATATGTCCCAGTAGCTCAGCTGGATAGAGCAACGGCCTTCTAAGCCGTCGGTCGGGAGTTCGAATCTCTCCTGGGACGCTAAAGATCCCCTTGCTTGGGCAAGGGGATTTTTATTTTGCTTACTCGATATTGCTCAGCTGGATAGAGCACGTCTGATTTCGCTTCATCGAATAAACATCAGCGTATACACACGCTAACAAACCTCTTGCATAAGCAAGGGGATTTTCTTTGGTCAAAAAATGTTCAAAAATTTTTACATATTTTCTTTTCCTTGATATATCAATTATGTAAGCGGATACATAACGTTTAAACTAATCTAAATAATCAAAAAATTCAATGAAATAGTATTGACTGTTTTGGTAAATGGGCGTATGATAATTTTCAAATAAATCTAACAAAAGTCGCAATCAACAGAAGAAGCAAGGGACGGCGAACAGGGGAAGAGGGGAAAAACATTGAGTGAACAGTGGATTTTTCTAAACGATGAATTTGTTACAAAAGAAAATGCAAAAATCTCTGTATATGATCACGGTTTTCTTTATGGGGATGGAGTGTTTGAAGGCATTCGCGTGTATAGCGGCAACGTGTTTCGCATGAAAGAGCATATTGACCGTTTATACAATTCAGCGAAATCGATTTTATTAAACATTCCGTACACAAAAGAAGAATTAACAAATATTATCGTTCAAACGGTACAAAAAAACGGCTTTGAGGATGCATACATTCGCGTCGTTGTGTCACGAGGGGTTGGCGATCTTGGGCTCGATCCATACAAATGCCCAAAGCCACAAGTTGTTGTTATTGTTGAACCGTTAGCAATCTTCCCAAAACATTTGTATGAAACGGGCATTGAAGTGATCACTGTAGCGACAAGACGAAATCGTCCAGATGTATTAAGCCCGAAAGTAAAATCGTTAAACTACTTAAACAACGTATTAGTGCGAATTGAGGCGCATTTAGCAAACGTCAGCGAAGCGCTTATGCTCAACGACCAAGGTTATGTCGCTGAGGGATCAGCAGATAACGTATTTATCGTCAAAAATGGCGTGTTATATACACCACCAGGATATGTCGGGGCTCTTGAAGGTATTACGCGCGATGCGATCATCGACATCGCCAAAGACCTCGGCTATGTCGTCAAAGAAGAGCCGTTTACTCGTCACGATGTGTACACAGCAGATGAGGTGTTTTTAACAGGAACTGCAGCAGAAGTCATTGCCGTCGTCAAAGTCGACGGTCGAGTGATCGGTGACGGTGTGCCTGGTGAACATACGAAACGATTGTTAGAACAGTTTCGCAAACGAGTTGTTTCTGAAGGCGTAAAAGTATATGCTACACAAAATGTTAATGCTGGATAACAAACGAATAAAGAAAAAGCGTTGAAGAGGATAAGTAGCGAACGGGTTAGACATCTACAGAGAGCCGGGGTAGCTGGGAGCCGGTGATGTCTCCGTTCGTGAACTCCCCTCGGAGTGCCGTCCTGAACGATACAATCCAGTAGGGACGGACGGGTGCACGTCACTCGTTATTAAAACGAGCGTTGCGACGATAGTTGCACGCTCCTGAGGTGGCTTTGCCACGAAGAAGGGTGGTACCGCGGGAAGGATGCAAGCCTTTTCGCCCCTTTGGTTCACATGGACCGATGGAGGGGTGAGAAGGCTTTTCTTATTTCACATTTTTTTAGGGGTGAAAAAATGGCAGCGAATATGAAAGTGAAAGAAAGAGTGGCAAAAAAGCAAACGTTATGTGGAGCACTTATGTTGATTGAAGCGCTCAAAGCAGAAAACGTGAAAGTGATTTTCGGTTATCCAGGAGGGGCTGTATTACCGATTTACGACAAGCTGTATGAGTCAGGTGTGTTTCACGTGCTCACACGTCATGAACAAGGTGCCATTCATGCAGCGGAAGGATATGCGCGCATTTCTGGAAAACCTGGTGTTGTCATTGCTACATCAGGACCAGGGGCGACAAATATCGTGACAGGTTTAACGGACGCGATGATGGATTCTATTCCGCTCGTCGTTTTTACAGGGCAAGTAGCATCAAATGTCATCGGTTCGGATGCCTTTCAAGAGGCTGATGTATTAGGAATTACGATGCCAATTACGAAGCATAGTTACCAAGTACGCGATGTACATGAGCTGCCAAAAATCATTAAAGAAGCGTTTCATATTGCAACGACTGGACGTCCAGGCCCTGTATTAATCGACATCCCAAAAGATATGTCTGTCGCAGAAGCGGAGTTTGATTATGAACAGGAAGTCCAGTTACCAGGTTATCAGCCCACAACCAGACCGAATCATTTACAAATTCGCAAGCTTGTCGAGGCAGTTAGCCAAGCGAAACGGCCGGTCATTCTAGCTGGAGCAGGTGTTCTTCATGCGAATGCTCATGAACAGTTGAAACAATATGCTGAACAACAACATATTCCGGTGATCCATACACTCTTAGGACTTGGCGGATTTCCTGCCGATCATCCGCTATTTCTTGGAATGGCAGGAATGCATGGAACGTACACTGCAAACATGGCGTTGTATGAATGTGATTTACTCATTAATATTGGTGCACGATTCGATGATCGGGTGACTGGAAATTTGGCTCACTTTGCACCAAAAGCGACAGTGGCTCATATCGACATTGATCCAGCAGAAATCGGAAAAAATGTACCGACAAAAATTCCGATCGTTGGCGATGCGAAAGAAGCGCTTATTCAGTTAATTGAACAAAACGGAAAGCGACCAGATGTATCAGAGTGGCTTAACAAGCTAAATGAATGGAAAAGAGAATATCCGCTTATGTATAAACGAGAACCGGGCGTACTAAAACCACAGCGACTCATTGAAATGATTCATGAATATACAAATGGTGAGGCGGTTGTCACGACAGATGTGGGTCAACATCAAATGTGGGTTGCTCAATATTATAAATTTAAACATCCGCATCGTTGGGTCACATCAGGCGGACTAGGGACGATGGGATTTGGGTTGCCAGCGGCAATCGGAGCGCAATTGGCACAACCAGAAGCAACGGTCATATCGATCGTTGGCGACGGAGGATTCCAAATGACTTTGCAAGAGCTATCTGTTATTCAAGAGTTAAATTTGCCGATTAAAATCGTCATCGTCAACAATCAAGCGCTCGGTATGGTTCGTCAATGGCAAGAAATTTTTTACGAAAAACGATATTCTCATTCACTCATTCCGAATCAACCCGATTTTGTCCGTTTAGCGGAAGCATACGGCATCAAAGCGATGCGGGCGACGACGGAGGAAGAAGCGGAATACGTACTGAAAGAAGCGCTTGCGACGAACGCACCGGTTTTACTCGATTTTCACGTTCATCCAGGTGAAAACGTATATCCGATGGTTGCGCCAGGAAAAGGATTACATGAGATGGTGGGGGTGAAATGGTGAAGCGCATTATTACAATGACGGTCAATAACCGTCCGGGCGTATTAAACCGTATTACAGGTTTATTTACAAAACGGCATTACAACATTGAAAGCATCACAGTTGGTCATACCGAATCGGAAGGCATTTCACGCATGACGTTTGTCGTCAATGTAGATGATGAACGCATTGCCGAACAAATTACAAAACAGCTAAACAAACAAATTGACGTATTAAAAGTTGTCGATATTACCGATCAAGCAATTATTGTTCGAGAGCTGGCCTTAATTAAAGTGGCGGTCACGCCGGCAACGCGCGGGGAAATTTATACGCTTATTGAACCGTTTCGTGCCGCAATTGTCGATGTAGCACGCGATAGTCTCGTCGTTCAAGTGACAGGCGAGCCAGAAAAAATTGATGCGCTCATTGACTTATTAAAGCCATACGGATTAAAGGAAGTTGCAAGAACAGGAACAACGGCGTTTCCGCGCGGCTCACAACGCGCATCATCAACAAATAAATCACTATTTATTATTTAAAAGGAGAGGATTTTATTATGGTAAAAGTATATTACAATGGCGATGCAAACGAAGCTTACATTCAAGAGAAAAAAGTAGCAATTATCGGATATGGTTCTCAGGGTCATGCCCATGCACAAAATTTACGCGATAGTGGTGTTGATGTCATCATTGGATTGCGTAAAGGAAAGTCATGGGAAAAAGCAGAGCAAGATGGATTTGTCGTCTTACCGGTTAGTGAAGCAACAAAGCAAGCCGACATTGTGATGATTTTACTTCCAGATGAACATCAACCGAAAGTATATAAAGAAGAAATCGCACCAAACTTACAGCCTGGGAACGCGCTCGTGTTTGCGCACGGATTTAATATTCACTTCAATCAAATCGTTCCGCCAAGCGACGTTGACGTCTTTTTAGTTGCACCAAAGGGTCCTGGTCATTTAGTACGTCGCACATATACAGAAGGGGCTGGCGTACCAGCTTTAATTGCCATTTATCAAGATGTGACTGGTGAAGCGAAAGAAACGGCGCTGGCGTATGCGAAAGCGATTGGTTCTGCTCGAGCAGGTGTTATTGAAACGACGTTTAAAGAAGAAACAGAAACGGATTTATTTGGTGAACAAGCGGTTCTTTGCGGTGGATTAACTGCTCTTGTTAAAGCAGGATTTGAAACGCTCGTTGAAGCGGGATATCAACCAGAAATTGCATATTTTGAATGTTTACATGAGCTAAAGCTGATCGTTGATTTAATGTACGAAGGCGGTTTAGCAGGTATGCGTTATTCCATTTCTGATACAGCACAATGGGGCGACTTTGTGACAGGGCCACGCATTATTAACGACGCAGTAAAAGCGGAAATGAAAAAAGTGCTTGAAGATATTCAAACAGGCAAGTTTGCGAAAGGTTGGATTTTAGAAAACCAAGCGAATCGTCCAGAGTTTAACGCGATCAACCGTCGAGAAAACGAGCATTTAATTGAAATTGTTGGTCGCGAATTACGAAAAATGATGCCGTTTGTCAACGCTAAACAGAAAGATGTGGTGACAGTCGGTGCGAAAAATTAACATTTTTGATACGACGTTGCGTGATGGCGAGCAGTCTGCGGGCGTCAACTTAAACTTGCATGAAAAGCTAGAAATCGCTCGGCAGTTAGAACGCCTCGGTGTTGATATCATCGAGGCGGGATTTCCTGCCGCATCCAAAGGTGATTTTCAAGCCGTTCAAGCGATCGCGCAAACGGTTCGCAATTGTTCGGTTACAGGTCTTTCTCGCTCTGTTCAGTCGGACATTGATGCGGCGTGGGAGGCGCTAAAAGATGGGGCGGAACCACGATTACACGTATTTATCGCAACGTCACCTATTCATATGCAATATAAATTGCGGATGACACCGGAACAAGTTATTGAAACAGCTGTTGAGTCTGTTCGTTATGCGAAAAAATATTTCCCGATTGTACAATGGTCAGCAGAAGATGCATGTCGAAGCGATCTTCCGTTTCTTGCAACGATCATTGAGAAAGTCATTGAAGCGGGAGCGAACGTCATTAACATTCCAGATACAGTAGGTTATATTACTCCAAAACAATATGGTGACATATTCTCTTTTTTAAAGAAAAATGTTCGGAATATTGAAAAAATTAGTCTATCTGCCCATTGTCACGATGATTTAGGTATGGCCGTCGCGAATTCGCTTGCTGCTATTGAAGCAGGAGCGACGCAAATTGAAGGAACGATTAATGGCATTGGCGAACGGGCTGGAAACGCAGCAATTGAAGAAGTGGCGGTGGCGCTTTATATTCGAAAAGATTACTACCAAGCAGAGACGCGTTTGAATTTACAAGAAATTAAACGAACGAGCAATTTAGTAAGCAAATTAACAGGAATGATTGTGCCGCCAAACAAGGCGATCGTCGGTAAAAACGCTTTTGCTCATGAGTCAGGCATTCACCAAGACGGTGTGTTAAAAGAAAAAACAACGTACGAAATTATATCCCCACAACTTGTCGGGGTGCAATCAAATTCGATGGTGCTCGGAAAACATTCGGGACGCCATGCGTTTCGCACGCGCATTCAAGAGCTTGGCTACTTATTGACGGAGGAAGAAGTGAATCGTTTATTTGTTCGTTTTAAAGATTTAGCAGATAAAAAGAAAGATATTACGGATGATGATTTAATTGCACTCATTTTAGATGAAAAACTAGATACGTATAAAAATTTTTATCAATTATGTTCGATTCAAGTGCAATACGGAACAAATCAAATTCCAACAGCCGTTGTTGTATTAAAAGATGGGGAAGGAAACGACATTCAAGAAGCGGCGACAGGGGCTGGTAGTGTCGAGGCGCTATATAATGCTTTAGAAAAAGCGTTGCAATTACCGGTGACGTTGCTTGATTATCGCATTGAATCTGTCGGAAGCGGACGGGATGCGTTAGCGCAAGTATATGTGAAAGTATCGCTCGACGGAAAAGAAGCAAGCGGTCGGGGAACGGCACAAGATGTGCTAGAAGCATCAGCAAAAGCATATATTCATGCGGTCAATCGCATGTTTGTCATCGAAAAAATGAGAGAAGAACAAGCGCTCGCTGCGCAATAACAAAGGGGGATGTTTTTTATGTATCGTATCGCTGTGTTACCTGGGGATGGCATTGGAAAAGAAGTGACAAAAGGAGCGGTAAATATTTTACAGGCGATTGGTGATCGTTTCGGCCATACGTTTCACTTTTCATACGGATTGATTGGCGGAGAAGCGATTGACCGTGAAGGAACACCGCTTCCAGAACAAACGCTTCATTTATGCAAACAAAGCGATGCGGTATTGCTTGGTGCAGTTGGGGGACCGAAATGGGATAATAATCCACCTCACGTTCGGCCAGAAAAAGGGCTATTGCAAATTCGGAAAGAAATGAATTTGTTTGCCAATATTCGTCCTGTTACGTTTTATGAGAGTCTAGCCGCTTCTTCTCCGCTTAAACCACATGTTATTGAAGGAGCAGACTTTGTCATCGTACGTGAGTTAACCGGAGGCTTGTATTTTGGGAAACCGAGTGGGCGACGCATAGAAAAAGGCGAAGAAGCTGTTGTTGATACGTTGTTTTATAAACGAGCAGAAATCGAGCGGATCATTACGTTTGCTTTTACACTTGCACAAAAGCGGAAGAAAAAAGTAACTTCTGTTGATAAAGCAAATGTGTTAGAGTCAAGTCGGATGTGGCGGGAAGTAGCTGAGCAAGTGGCTAAACGTTTTCCAGACGTTCAACTTGAACATATGCTTGTCGATAATGCTGCGATGCAACTCGTCCGCTCGCCAAAACAGTTTGACGTCATTGTCACAGAAAACATGTTTGGTGATATTTTAAGCGATGAAGCATCGATGTTAACCGGTTCGCTTGGCATGCTTCCATCGGCAAGCTTATCTGTTGACGGACCTGCATTATATGAACCAATTCATGGCTCTGCACCAGACATTGCAGGACAAAACAAAGCGAATCCGCTCGCAACGATTTTATCAGCAGCGATGATGCTTCGTTTATCATTTGGACTTACAGAAGAGGCGGATATCGTTGAACGAGCAGTCAAGCAAGTGTTAGATGCTGGGTATCGCACAGCTGACATCGCTAAACATGGCGATTGTGTATTATCAACGACAGAAATGGTCGAAAAAGTAAAAGATGCGATTTTAGATGATGTAGCGATTGAACGAATTATGCAAGTGTATGTGTAGGAGGGATGATGGTGGCGCCAAAGACGATTATTGAAAAAATTTGGGATGAACATGTTGTTTATCGTGAAGATGGAAAACCGGATTTATTATATATTGATTTACATCTCGTTCATGAGGTCACATCGCCGCAAGCGTTTGAAGGATTGCGGCAAAAAGGGAGAAAAGTGCGCCGCCCAGATTTAACGTTTGCGACGATGGATCATAATGTGCCAACGGTCAATCGTTTTGTCATTGAAGATGAAGTGGCGAAAAATCAAATGACGGCATTAGAGCGAAACTGTCGCGAGTTCGGCGTTCCGCTTGCCGATTTAAATAGTCCTGAACAAGGTATTGTTCATGTTATCGGTCCCGAACTTGGGTTGACACAGCCGGGGAAAACAATTGTGTGTGGGGATAGCCACACGTCTACACATGGCGCTTTTGGAGCATTAGCGTTCGGTATCGGAACGAGTGAAGTCGAACACGTACTAGCGACGCAAACGTTATGGCAACACCGTCCAAAGACGATGCAAGTGAACGTTACAGGCTCGTTAGCAACGGGCGTATCAGCAAAAGACGTCATTTTAGCGATCATTGGCAAGTTTGGTGTAGATTTCGGAACAGGATACGTGCTTGAGTTTACGGGAGATGTCATTCGTCGTATGTCGATGGAAGAGCGGATGACAATTTGTAACATGTCGATTGAAGCAGGTGCACGAGCTGGGTTAATTGCCCCAGATGACGTGACGTTTGCATATTTACGAGGAAGAAAATACGCTTCAAAAGGAGAGGCGTTTGAACAGGCGGTTGAAAAGTGGAAACAATTACGTACGGATGAAGGAGCGGTATATGATCGAGTCGTTCATATCGATGGAAGTGAAATTGCTCCAACAGTGACATGGGGAACAACGCCAGCGATGAGCTCTCCAATTGATGGAACGGTCCCTTATCCAGAACAGTTTGCGACAGAAACGGAACAAAAAGCGGTGCAGTTAGCGTTGGAATATATGGGGTTAAAACCAGGAATGAAAATGACGGATATTGCGGTGCAGCATGTGTTTATCGGATCATGTACAAACTCACGCATGAGCGATTTACGGGAAGCGGCGCAAATTGTAAAAGGAAAAAAAGTCGCACCAGGCGTCAGAGCGCTTGTCGTTCCGGGCTCGCAACAAGTAAAAAAACAAGCGGAAGAAGAAGGAATTGCGCAAATTTTTATTGACGCAGGTTTTGAATGGCGTGATTCGGGTTGTAGCATGTGTCTTGGAATGAATCCAGATACTGTTCCAGCCGGGGAACATTGCGCTTCAACGTCAAACCGCAATTTTGAAGGGAGACAAGGAAAAGGGGCGCGTACGCATCTTGTCAGTCCAGCAATGGCAGCCGCTGCTGCGATTTACGGACATTTTGTCGACGTGCGCACGTTATATCAAGAAGTGGTGAGATAGGAGGGGGAAAATTGGAACCATTCGTCGTTCATAAAGGAAAAGTAGCTGGCTTAGATCGAGCCAATGTAGATACCGATCAAATTATTCCGAAACAATTTTTAAAACGCATTGAACGCACCGGATTTGGTCGATTTCTTTTTCACGATTGGCGTTATTTGCCGGACGGAACACCAAACCCACATTTTGAGTTAAACCGTCCTGAAAACGAAGGAGCGACGATTTTAGTGGCAAACGAAAATTTTGGATGTGGTTCATCGCGCGAACACGCCCCTTGGGCGCTTGCGGATTACGGATTTCGTGCTATTATCGCTCCTTCGTTTGCCGATATTTTTTACAATAACTGTTTAAAAAATAGTTTGCTCCCTATTAAACTTCCAAAAGAAGATGTTGCTTATTTGTTAAAACAGGCGGAGCGGTCAGACTACGAGCTGACGATTTCGCTTGAACAACAAGTTGTTTTTGATGAAGAAGGATTTACGAGCTCGTTCGATATCGATCCGTATCGAAAACAGCTCCTTTTAAAAGGCTGGGATGAAATTGATTTAACATTTGTGTATGAGCCATATATTATCGCTTACGAAAAAGCACGCTCTTGACGACTCGTCGAGAGCGTTTTTCGTTGAGTTTGTCGGCAAACATTGCTACACTTAAAGACAAATGTGAACGAAGGTGAGTATATGTGAAAAATCGAAAAATCGTTCCGCATCCTTATTTAAAAGAGCGGTTGTTAGCGGAAGGAATGGATGCGTTAAAAGGAAAGCGATATAAAGAAGCGTATACGTATTTCATACAGTTAGAGCAACTTCAATTGCATGATGATGATGTGGAGATGGCACTTGTCGTTTGTTTGTTTGAAATGGGACAGGCAGAAGAAGCGAAAGAAAGATGTGAACAGCTGTTAGAGCGTGGCAAAGGGGATTGGGCGATATACATTTCGATGCTCGTTCATTTACAACAATACGACGAGGTGGTTGTAGTTATTCACAAACTTCAACGAAAAGGAATCGATTGCACTCCGTTTTTACCGCTCTTACAGTTTAGTGAAAAAATGATTCATTCGCATGACGATCATCTGACAAAACAATACGAATCGATTTTTCAAGGCAATGAATGGACGAAACAACTTCGTATCCTTCAGCAACTTGATTTGCGTCTCGTTTCACATCTAGTGCCAATATTCGTTCGTTATTTGCGTGATGAAGCGAAACACCCGATTGTGAAAACGACAATGTTACACATATTAAAGAGAGAACAAGTGACAGAACCGATGACCGTAAAAAAATTCGGTCAAACGATGACTGTTGTTCCAGTCGGAATTGATGAACAAAAACAAAAACAATGGACGAAACAAGTGCTTGACATTGTTGAACAAACGTGGTCGAAACAAAATCCGACAATGTATGAATGGTGTGAACAAATATGGCTTCGTTATATGTTTGTGATGTATCCATTTCTTCCAACAGAGTCGGCACAACAATGGGCGAATGCGCTATACACATATGTTGAGCAATGTGAAACAGGGCAAACGATATGGACAAATCCGCTCGTTTCCAAACTTTATGAAGCAGAAAAATTATGGCTCTCTGTTGAAAGTATATAATTGTATGGTATAATATAGTGGTTGTATTACACATAAAACCGTGTATGCCTACATATATGTAGTTCATTTACATGAATTTTTGAAGTTGGAGGGAAAGAAGCATGTCGGCGAAATGGGAAAAACTCGAAGGCAACCAAGGCGTTCTTACAGTAGAAGTAGACGCTGAAAAAGTGAATGAAGGATTAGATGAAGCGTTTAAAAAAGTAGTGAAAAAAGTACAAATTCCAGGATTCCGTAAAGGTAAAATTCCTCGCTCTTTATTTGAAAAACGTTTCGGCGTTGAATCATTGTACGCAGATGCGTTAGATATTTTATTGCCAGAGGCATACGCAAAAGCTGTTGAAGAAACAGGTATTGAACCAGTTGATCGTCCGGAAATCGACGTCGAGCAAATGGAAAAAGGAAAAAGCTTAATTTTCACTGCGAAAGTGACTGTGAAGCCAGAAGTAACACTTGGCCAATATAAAGGGCTTGAAGTTGAAAAGTTAGATGACACTGTAACAGATGAAGATGTAGAACAAGAATTAAAACGCTTGCAAGAGCGTCACGCTGAGCTTGTTGTGAAAGAAGAAGGAACAGTAGAAAACGGTGATACAGTTGTCATCGATTTCGAAGGATTCGTTGACGGTGAGGCGTTTGAAGGCGGCAAAGCGGAAAACTATTCCCTTGTCATCGGTTCAGGCACATTTATCCCAGGATTTGAAGAGCAATTAATCGGCATGGCTGCTGGGGAGGAAAAAGATATTGAAGTAACATTCCCAGAAGAATATCATGCAGAGCAATTAGCTGGTAAACCAGCGGTATTTAAAATTAAATTGCATGAAATTAAAACAAAACAACTTCCTGCGCTTGACGACGAATTTGCAAAGGATGTAGATGAAGAAGTCGAAACATTAGATGCGCTAAAAGAAAAAATTAAAGAGCGCTTAACAAAAGAGAAAAAAGAAGAAGCCGAAGCAGCACTTCGCGATGCGGTTGTTCAAAAAGCGACAGAAAACGCACAAATGGATATTCCAGAAGTGATGGTGAAAAATGAAACAGATCGCATGATTCGCGAGTTTGAACAACGTTTACAAATGCAAGGATTAAACCTTGACTTATACTATCAATTCTCTGGACAAGATGAAGCTGCACTTCGCGAACAAATGAAAGAAGAAGCAGAAAAACGTGTTCGCGTAACATTGACGCTTGAAGCGATCGTCAAAGCAGAAAACATCGACGTCACAGAAGAAGAAGTAGAAAAAGAATTGCAAGAAATGGCAAACTTATACAGCCTATCTGTTGATAAGTTAAAAGAGCTTTTAGGCACAGTGGACGGCTTAAAAGAAGATTTAAAAATGCGTAAAGCGATCGATTTCCTTGTCGAGAACAGCAAAGTTGTTGCATAATGAGAAGAGAAAGAACAAGGTGCATGATGTGCCTTGTTCTTTCCACATATAGTTGCAGTAATGGAAGTTTTCTAACTTTTCGTACACATTTACGTTTTTATTGGCATACTTTTAAAGATTTATGATAAAATGACGAATACATAACGTTTTTCTTTTTCGTGTACATATGATCGTAAAGAAATAAGGGGTGAAATCATGTTTAAGTTTAATGATGAAAAAGGGCAGTTAAAATGCTCGTTTTGCGGCAAAACGCAAGAACAAGTACGCAAACTTGTTGCTGGCCCAGGTGTATACATATGCGATGAGTGTATTGAATTATGCACAGAAATTGTGCAAGAAGAGCTTGGATCGGAAGAAGAAGTAGAGTTTAAAGATGTACCAAAGCCAAAGGAAATTCGTGACATTTTAGACGAGTACGTCATCGGACAAGACGAGGCGAAAAAAGCACTTTCTGTGGCGGTATACAACCATTATAAGCGCATTAATTCAAACAGCAAAATTGATGATGTCGAATTATCTAAAAGTAATATTTTAATGATCGGACCGACAGGAAGCGGAAAAACGTTGCTCGCTCAAACGCTTGCGCGCATTTTAAACGTACCGTTTGCGATTGCTGATGCGACATCGTTGACAGAAGCAGGGTATGTCGGTGAAGACGTCGAAAATATTTTATTAAAGCTCATTCAGGCTGCCGATTATGATATTGAACGGGCAGAAAAAGGAATTATTTACATTGATGAAATTGATAAAATTGCGCGCAAATCAGAAAACCCTTCCATTACGCGCGACGTATCAGGTGAAGGTGTACAGCAAGCGTTATTAAAAATTTTAGAGGGAACAATTGCAAGCGTGCCGCCACAAGGAGGACGAAAGCATCCGCATCAAGAGTTCATTCAAATTGATACGACGAACATTTTATTCATTTGTGGTGGAGCATTTGACGGATTAGAGCCGATTATTAAGCGCCGTCTCGGTAAAAAGGTGATCGGCTTTAGCTCAGATGTGCAAGCGGAAGTTGAAGAAAAAGATTTATTGTCTAAAGTGTTGCCAGAAGACTTATTAAAATTCGGATTAATTCCAGAGTTTGTGGGACGTCTTCCTGTGATTACAAGCTTACAACCGCTTGACGAAGACGCGCTTGTCGATATTTTAGTCAAACCGAAAAATGCGCTCGTAAAGCAATATCAAAAAATGCTCGAACTTGACGATGTCGAGCTTGAATTTGAAGAAGAGGCGCTTCGTGAAATTGCGAGACGTGCGATTGAGCGAAAAACAGGAGCGCGCGGTTTACGTTCAATCATTGAAGGCATTATGCTTGATGTCATGTTTGAATTGCCGTCGCGTGAAGATGTACAAAAATGCGTGATTACAGCAGAAACGGTGCGCGGAGAAAAAGCGCCGCTGCTTATTTTACAAGATGGAACAATTGTCGAGTACGAACGAAAAACATCTGCGTAAATGGAAAAAAGGTCGATTTTCCGAATCGGAAAGTCGATCTTTTTTTGTTTATTTCTCTCTTTGCTCGGAGATACTATGCGTACAATACATATGCAGGAGGAACGGCCATGAACTGGACAAACATTGCTCTACTTATTCAGTTGTTTTTCGGGATTATTATCGGCCTATATTTTTTGAACCTGTTAAAAAGTCAACGAACGCAAAAAATTTCGATCGATAAAGAAGCGAGAAAAGAGATGGAACAACTTCGGAAAATGCGTTCCATTTCACTCACGGAGCCGCTTGCTGAAAAAGTGCGTCCAAAAACGTTTGATGATATTGTTGGTCAAGAAGATGGCATAAAAGCATTAAAAGCGGCATTGTGTGGACCGAATCCGCAACATGTCATTATTTATGGACCACCAGGTGTTGGAAAAACAGCGGCCGCTCGTCTTGTATTAGAAGAAGCGAAAAAAAATCCGTTATCTCCATTTCGAAAAGATGCTGTTTTTATTGAATTAGATGCAACGACAGCACGCTTTGATGAGCGTGGTATTGCTGATCCGCTGATCGGTTCTGTGCACGATCCAATTTATCAAGGAGCGGGTGCGATGGGACAAGCTGGCATCCCACAACCGAAGCAAGGAGCGGTGACGAACGCACACGGTGGCATATTATTCATTGACGAAATTGGTGAATTGCATCCGATTCAAATGAACAAGTTGTTAAAAGTGTTAGAAGACCGAAAAGTATTTTTTGAAAGCGCGTATTACAGTGAGGAAAATCCAAATATTCCGAATCATATTCATGATATTTTTCAAAACGGATTACCGGCTGATTTTCGGCTCGTCGGCGCTACGACGCGCACGCCAAATGAAATACCGCCAGCGATTCGGTCACGCTGTATGGAAGTCTTTTTCAGAGAGTTAGAACAAGAAGAAATTTATAAAATTGTGGAAAAAGCAGCAGAAAAAGTAAACCTTCCGATTGAAGAACAAGCGGTTGATGAACTGGCGATGTATGCTCGCAACGGAAGGGAAGCGGTCAATACGTTACAAATCGCAGCTGGTATTGTCATTTCTGAGAAACGTTCTAAAATTTTACGTCAAGATATTGAATGGGTCATTCAATCAAGTCAATTATCGCCACGTTATGAGAAAAAAGTGGGACAGGAAGCGAAAGTTGGGTTAGTAAACGGATTAGCGGTTTACGGTCCGAATAGCGGATCGCTGTTAGAAATTGAAGTTGTAGCATTGCCAACGAAAGAAAAAGGGTCGATCAATATGACCGGTATTGTCGAAGAAGAACAAATTGGTGGTCAAGGCAAGTCGATTCGCCGAAAAAGTATGGCGCGCGGCTCGATTGAAAACGTCATTACTGTTTTACGTTCGCTCGGTGTGCCGGCAGATCAATACGATATTCATGTAAACTTTCCAGGTGGTGTCCCAATTGATGGTCCTTCTGCTGGTGTGGCGATGGCGGTTGGTATTTACTCTGCCATTTATCATTTACCGATTAATCCAACCATAGCGATGACAGGGGAAATTGGTGTACATGGCAACGTGAAGCCTGTTGGCGGCATTTTTCCAAAAGTAAAAGCAGCAAAACAAGCTGGAGCGAAAACCGTTATTATTCCGCGCGAAAATATGCAGTCGATTTTAAGACAAGTGACAGGTATTGAAATTGTTCCAGTCGATCACATTGGCGATGTTCTTTCTTTTTTATTTCACGAACACGTTCGTTCTATCCCGATGCGTCATCATTTACCGAAAACAGAGCTCATGTAAAGGCAATCGGCTTCAACCGAGCGTTGAAGTCGATTTTTTACGATGAAAGATTTTACAAACGATATAATGTACTATACAATAGGGCAATAGAAGTATGATGGAGGTGCGGGGTTGTGGCGAGAAAGAAAAATAAAGTCATTCCACTCTTGCCGTTAAGAGGATTACTTGTGTTTCCGACGACAGTATTACATTTAGACGTTGGGCGAGAAAAATCCGTACAAGCGTTAGAAAAAGCAATGGTTGAAGAAAATCTCGTGTTGTTAACATCCCAAAAAGATGTACAAATTGATGAGCCAGAACTTGAAGATGTATATGAAATGGGTACCATTGCCCGTGTGAAGCAGTTGTTAAAGCTGCCGAACGGAACGTTTCGTGTGCTCGTTGAAGGGATCTCGCGTGGAAAAGTAGTGAAGTGGGTCAGCGAAGAACCGTGTTACGTTGTGCAAGTGGAACAGTTTGTTGATAACGAAAAAGAAGATATGGAATTTGAAGCGTTGCGCCGAACGATGCTTGAATATTTTGAGCAGTACATCAAACTGTCGAAAAAATTATCTGCAGATATTTATACATCTGTCATGGACATTCAGCAAGCGGGACGAATGGCGGATATTATTGCGTCTCATTTGCCGTTAAAACTTGAAGAAAAGCAACGATTGCTTGAAGCGGTCGATGTGAAAGAACGCGTCCATCAAATCATTCAAATTCTTCATAATGAAAAAGAAATTTTGCATTTAGAAAAACGAATTAGCCAGCGCGTCAAACAATCGATGGAACGAACGCAAAAAGAATATTATTTACGCGAACAAATGAAGGCGATTCAAAAAGAGCTCGGTGAGAAAGAAGGAAAAGTTGGCGAGATTGATATGTTGCGTGAAAAAATTGAGCAAGCAGGCATGCCGGAACACGTGAAAGCAACGGCATTAAAAGAACTAGAACGATATGAAAAAGTGCCAGCTGCCTCTGCTGAAAGCGGAGTCATTCGCAACTATTTAGATTGGTTGTTGGCGTTGCCGTGGACAAAACAAACAGAAGATATTCACGATATTCATCGCGCTGAAAAAATTTTAAACGAAGAACATTACGGCCTTGAAACAGTAAAAGAACGCGTGTTGGAATATTTAGCTGTTCAGCAATTAACACATTCGTTGCGAGGGCCAATTCTTTGTTTAGTAGGTCCACCTGGTGTTGGAAAAACATCTCTTGCTCGTTCGATCGCAAAAACGTTAAATCGAAATTTTGTTCGTATATCGCTTGGTGGCGTGCGCGATGAATCAGAAATTCGTGGTCATCGTCGCACGTACGTTGGTGCTTTGCCAGGTCGTATTATTCAAGGAATGAAAAAAGCAGGAACGATTAACCCTGTATTTTTACTTGATGAAATTGATAAAATGTCGAGCGACTTTCGCGGTGATCCGTCTGCTGCACTATTGGAAGTGTTAGATCCGGAACAAAACCATTCGTTTAGCGATCATTATATTGAGGAGCCATATGACTTATCTAAAGTCATGTTTATTGCAACAGCGAATACGCTCGCAACAATTCCGCGCCCGCTGCTCGACCGAATGGAAGTCATCACGATTCCAAGCTATACGGAAATTGAAAAGCTGCATATCGCAAAGGAACATTTATTGCCAAAACAAATGGAAGCGCACGGTTTACAAAAACGAATGCTTCATATGCGCGATGAGGCGATGATGCAAGTTATTCGTTATTATACGCGTGAAGCAGGTGTGCGCAACTTAGAACGTCAGCTCGCTTCCATTTGCCGCAAAGCAGCGAAAACAATCGTATCAGAAGGGCGAAAACGAATTGTTATCACAGAAAAAAATGTGAGCGAGTTTTTAGGAAAACCGAAATATCATTACGGACAGGCGGAGAGCGAAGACCAAGTCGGCGTAGCGACAGGGCTTGCATATACGGCAGCTGGCGGAGATACGCTAGCGATTGAAGTGTCAATTGCGCAAGGAAAAGGGAAACTGACGTTGACGGGGCAATTGGGAGATGTGATGAAAGAATCTGCTCAAGCAGCATTTACATACATTCGCTCGAAAGCAAAACAATTAGGCATTGATCCAGAGTTTCATGAAAAACTAGACATTCACATTCACGTGCCAGAAGGGGCGGTACCAAAAGACGGTCCATCTGCAGGGATTACGATGGCAACAGCGCTCATTTCTGCTTTGACAGGGAAACCGGTCAGCCGCTTTGTCGGTATGACAGGAGAAATTACGTTACGCGGTCGCGTGCTTGCGATTGGCGGTGTGAAAGAAAAAGTGTTGAGCGCTCATCGCGCAGGGTTAAAAAAAGTCATTTTGCCGAAAGAAAACGAAAAAGATTTAGAAGATATTCCAGAGATCGTAAAAAAACAATTGCAGTTTGTTCTCGTTTCACATATTGATGATGTACTTGAACATGCTTTGGTAGGTGGAGATAAATGAAAATTACAAACGTAGAAATGGTCATTAGCGCTGTGAAGCCAGAACAATACCCAGCAGGCCAACTCTCGGAGTTTGCGCTTGCTGGGCGCTCGAATGTCGGAAAATCATCGTTTATTAACAAAATGATTAATCGGAAAAACTTTGCCCGTACGTCATCCAAACCGGGGAAAACACAAACATTAAACTTTTACCGCATTAATGATGCTTTTTATTTCGTTGACGTACCGGGGTATGGCTTTGCGAAAGTATCAAAAGCAGAGCGCGAAGCATGGGGAAAAATGATTGAAACGTATTTTACAACGCGCGAACAATTGAAAGCCGCGTTGTTGATTGTTGATTTGCGTCATCCTCCGACGAAAGATGATGTGATGATGTATGAGTTTTTAAAGCATTACAACATTCCGACGCTCGTCATTGCGACGAAAGCGGATAAAATTCCGCGTGGGAAATGGCAACAACATGCGAAAGTAGCAAAAGAAACATTGCGTCTCATCCCAGACGATGAACTTATTATTTTTTCAGCAGAAACAGGACAAGGGAAAGATGAGGCATGGGGCGCACTGCAAAAATGGGTATAAAGAAAAAATGTGGGTGAAATCGCCCACATTTTTTGTATAATTATCCTTTTTTCACGAACAATAAGTACAATCCAAGTAAAATGAACGCCAACGGCCAAATGTGGATGAGTGAATCAAACGTTACGGATGTTACCGCTTGTTGTAACGGATGAGAAAATAAAAAAATGAATGATAAAGCAAAAAGTAAAATGGTAGGAAGTAACGCTTGTTTCGTTTTTACGTATTGCAAAAATAAACCAAGCGCTATAATTAACGTCAATACGCTTATATCATCTGGCCACGATGAAAGACGAGAAGAAAGATGAAAATGAACGCCAACCCCTGTAAACACAACACCGGATAAAATGGCGGAATAATCTTTTCCGATGAACGCCTGACCTAAAAAAGCGATCCCGATAATGAACAGCAATGTTGACCACGTATGGAAAGATGGAAAAAGCAAAAAGCGTTCAAGTAAAAAGTACGTCCCAAAACCAATTAAAATGATGCCGGAAAAAATACCACGTTTTTTCATTGAAATTCCCCCAATTCCGTGCGACACTTAAAACAGCATCTGTTCACTAGTTTACTAAATGAGCGCCATTTAAGAAAGATCGAAAGTTGTCAAATTGTATTCACACTTTGTAAGGAAAAAACAACATAGACGTGCTATAATGAAATGAGATGACTTTAAACATTGGGGTGATGGGAAATGTATGTCGTTGTTGTCAGCGTGAACTATCGTACAGCCCCTGTCGAAATTCGTGAGAAATTGACGTTTAATCAAACGGAACTTGCTGAAGCGATGAAAGCGCTACAAGAGCAAAAAAGTATGTTAGAAAACGTCATTGTATCGACATGTAACCGGACGGAAATTTATGCGGTTGTCGATCAATTAAACACAGGGCGTTATTATATAAAAACATTTTTAGCGGATTGGTTTGGGCTTGATAAAGAACAAATCGCTCCGTATTTGCGCATTTATGAAGAACGTGAAGCGATTGAACATTTATTCCGCGTCGCCTGCGGTCTTGATTCTATGATTTTAGGCGAAACACAAATTCTTGGGCAAGTGCGCACAAGTTTTCTTTTAGCGCAACAAGAAAACACAATAGGCACGGTGTTTAAACAACTATTCAAACAAGCGATTACGCTTGCTAAACGAGCGCATGCGGAAACGGAAATCGGTGCAAATGCTGTATCTGTCAGCTATGCAGCGGTGGAACTGGCGAAAAAAATTTTTGGCGATTTAAAAAATAAACATGTGCTCGTGTTAGGCGCTGGAAAAATGGGTGAATTGGCGCTACAAAACTTGTACGGAAGCGGCGTCAAACGCGTGACGGTGGTGAATCGTACGTTTGAAAAAGCACAGCAGCTTGCCGAACGATTTAACGGAGATGCTAAGCCATTATCACAATTGCAATGCGCATTATTAGAGGCGGACATTTTGATTAGTTCGACGGGTGCAAAACAATATGTCATTACAAAAGAAACGATGGCAGTCATTGAAAAAATGCGCAAAGGGCGTCCGTTTTTTATGATTGATATTGCAGTGCCACGCGATTTAGATCCTGCGCTTGCTGAACTAGATAGCATCTTTTTATATGATATTGACGACTTACAAGATATTGTTGAAGCGAATTTAGCCGAACGGAAAAAAGCAGCGGAGCAAATTGAGCGCATGATTGCTGAGGAAATGGACGAGTTTCAACAATGGCTGCATATGCTTGGTGTCGTACCAATTATCGCAGCTTTGCGTGAAAAGGCGATGCTCATTCAAGAAGAGACGATGAAAAGCTTAGAACGAAAGTTGCCACATTTATCAGAACGAGATAAAAAAGTATTAAACAAGCATACGAAAAGTATCGTCAACCAATTGTTGCGCGATCCAATTTTGCGCGCAAAAGAATTGGCTGCAGAGGACAATGCAGAAGAAGCGCTTCAGTTGTTTATGAAAATTTTCAACATTGAACAGCAAGTGAAGCAGCAACAAAAAGAGATAAGCTGTGTTCACGAGCGAGCGGCAGAACCATCTTTTCAATCGTAAGGAAGAGCTAATATGTTTGACATGACGAGATGGTACGAACTCTCGCTTCTTTTACATGCATCGTCCGTTTTGTTTTATTTTATCGATTTTCTTCATCACAACCGGAAGGCAAATCGCATTGCTTTCGGGTTGCTTTCTATTGTTTGGGGGATGCAAACATTTTTCTTTTTTGCGAGAATGGTGGAGACAGGAAGATTTCCTGTTTTAACGCTTGCGGAGGGGCTGTCGTTTTACGCGTGGCTACTTATTACGTTATCGCTTGCGATTAACGGATGGCTGCGCGTTGATTTTCTCGTCTTTTTCACAAACGTATTAGCGTTTTTTATTCTTTCATTGCATACGTTCGCACCGACACCGTACACTGTTGGCATTGCAGAGCAATTGATGTCTGAACTGTTGTTTATTCATATTACGATGGCCATTTTATCGTATGGAGCGTTTTCGATTTCGTTTATGTTTTCCCTTCTATATTTACTTCAATATGAGTTATTGAAGAAAAAAAAGTGGGGAAAACGATTATGGCGGCTTGGCGATTTAGCTAAGTTTGACGATCTTTCCTATGTGTTAAACGGCGTCGGTGTTCCGGTACTATTATTAAGTTTAATTTTAGGCATTGTTTGGGCATATATGAAAGTAGATCATTTCGTTTTATATGATGCGAAAGTACTCGGTTCGTTTACTGTATTTGCAACATACAGTTTTTATTTATATAAGCGAGCTGTTCAAGGGATGCAAGGAAAAGAAATGGCATTTTGGAACATTGGCTCCTTTCTAATTTTACTAATTAATTTCTTTTTGTTTGGTACGTTATCGCAATTTCATTTTTAGCGATTGTTGGAGGAAAGAAAGATGAGAAAAATTATTGTTGGTTCGCGTCGAAGCAAGTTAGCGCTAACCCAAACAAACTGGGTCATTGAACAACTGAAACAACTCGGTGCCCCGTTTGAATTTGAAGTGAAAGAAATCGTCACAAAAGGTGATCAAATTTTACATGTGACGTTATCGAAAGTAGGGGGCAAAGGACTGTTTGTAAAAGAAATTGAACAGGCGATGCTAGATGGCGAAATTGATTTTGCAGTTCATAGTATGAAAGATATGCCTGCTGTTTTACCAGACGGATTAATGATCGGATGCGTACCGAAGCGTGAAGATCATCGCGATGTGCTCATTTCGAAAGGTCATGTTCCGTTTGAAAAACTGCCAGGCGGGGCGGTTGTTGGAACGAGCAGTTTACGACGTTCCGCGCAACTGTTAGCCGTTCGTCCAGATTTACAAATCCAATGGATTCGCGGCAACATCGATACGCGCTTAAACAAGCTAAAAACGGATGCGTACGACGCCATTATATTGGCTGCTGCTGGGTTGCATCGCATGGGTTGGGCAAAAGAAGTAGTTACTCAATATTTACCAACGGACATATGTGTCCCGGCGGTTGGACAAGGGGCGTTGGCGATTGAGTGTCGAGAAAATGATGAGGAATTATTGCATTGGTTAAATAAGTTAACCGATGAACAAACGGAACGCGCTGTGCGCGCCGAACGGGCATTTTTACAGCGCATTGAAGGTGGTTGTCAAGTACCTGTTGCTGGATATGCATATGTTGATGGAGATGTCGTCGTCCTTACAGCCCTCGTTGCTACGCCGGATGGAACAGAAGTGTTAAAAGAAATTGTGCGCGGAACAGAGCCAGAACAAGTGGGGATCGAAGCGGCACAACGTTTAATTGAACGTGGTGCAAAACAATTGATTGCTCGTGTGTTAAAGGAGATGCAATAAATGCTTAAGGGGAAAAGGGTGCTTGTAACGCGTGAGAAAGCGCAAGCAAAAGCGTTGTCGCAAACGTTGGAACGATACGGTGCGATTCCAGTTGAATTGCCGTTAATTCGCATTGGACGAGCGAAACAAGCGGATCATAACTTATTGCATGAATGGTATACGTTTGATTGGATTATTTTCACAAGCCAAAACGGAGTCAAATATTTTTTTGAGACGGTGAAAGACGTTCAGCCACCCACGTGGCCGAAAGTAGCTGCGGTAGGAGAAAAAACAGCGAAATCATTGCAAAAGCGGAACGTTACTGTCGATTTGATTCCAAACGAATTTGTTGCCGAAAGCTTATCGGAAACGTTACAACCTTTGCTTTCTACCGACACGCGCGTGTTGCTTGTGAAAGGAAACTTAGCGCGCGATACGTTGCGAGAACAATTAAGTAACATGGCAGACGTGACAGAGTGGGTCGTGTACGAAACGACATACAATGAAGAAGCAAAGCCACAACTCATAAATTTGCTTTGCCACCGAATGATTGATGTCGTTACGTTTACAAGCTCATCGACAGTACATAGTTTTGCGCAAGCAATCACAGGAGAAAACGTCGATTTGTCTTTCGTCACAATTGCATGTATCGGTCCGATCACGAAACAAACAGCTCTTGATTTAGGCATTCCTGTTCACGTTTGTCCACATACATATACGATAGATGCAATGATTGAAGAACTTAATCAATACTTTACAAGGGGTGAATAATATGCAATTTGCACGTCATCGTCGTCTGCGTCAAACAGCCAACTTACGAGCGATCGTACGTGAAACACATCTGCATATAGAAGATTTGATTTATCCGATCTTTGTCGTCGAAGGGGAAGAAATAAAAAATGAAGTACCTTCGATGCCCGGCGTGTATCAACAGTCGCTTGATTATGCGCTTGAAGACGTGCGTGAAGCGGTTCAATTAGGTGTACGTTCTATTATTGTATTTGGTGTACCAAACGAGAAAAACGAGATCGCTTCACAAGCATATTGTGAACAAGGAATTGTTCAACGCGCTATTCGAGCTATAAAAAATGCGTTTCCGGAACTTGTCGTTATTGCGGATACATGTTTATGCCATTATACGAGCCACGGTCATTGTGGCATCGTAGAAAACGGAACCATTGTTAATGATGACACGCTTGCATTATTAGCGAAAACAGCGGTAAGCCAAGCGAAAGCTGGAGCGGACATTATCGCACCGTCTAATATGATGGACGGATTTGTCGCAGCGATTCGCCAAGCGTTAGATGAAGAAGGATTCACATATGTACCGATCATGTCTTATGCGGTGAAATACGCTTCGGCATTTTACGGCCCATTTCGAGATGCAGCGCATAGTGCCCCGCAGTTTGGCGATCGAAAAACGTATCAAATGGATCCGGCTAATCGTCTAGAAGCGTTTCGTGAAGCGCAAGCGGATGTAGATCAAGGAGCCGACTTTTTAATGGTGAAACCAGCGCTAGCGTATTTAGATATTATTCGCGATTTGAAAAACCATTTCCATTTGCCGATTGTCGCTTATAACGTAAGCGGAGAGTATGCGATGGTAAAAGCAGCCGCTCAAAACGGCTGGATTGATGAAAAAGCAGTTGTACTGGAAATGTTAACGAGCATGAAACGAGCAGGAACGGATTTAATTTTAACGTATTTTGCAAAAGACGTTGCTCGTTGGTTAAAGGAGGATAAATAATGCGTAGCTATGAACGTTCAAAAGCGGCATATGCCGAAGCCGTAAAGCTTATGCCTGGCGGTGTAAACAGTCCAGTGCGCGCATTTAAAGCGGTGAAAATGGATCCAATTTTTATGGCGCGAGGAAAAGGCTCAAAAATTTATGACATTGACGGCAACGAATACATTGATTACGTCTTATCTTGGGGACCGCTTATTTTAGGTCACGCAAACGATCAAGTTGTCGAGGCGCTCAAACGGGTAGCAGAGACAGGTACAAGTTTTGGAGCGCCGACGTTAATTGAAAATGAACTTGCTAAACTTGTCATGGAGCGCATGCCGTCTATTGAAATCATTCGCATGGTAAGCTCAGGAACAGAAGCGACGATGAGCGCTCTTCGCCTAGCGCGCGGTTATACAGGACGAAATAAAATTGTAAAGTTTGAAGGCTGTTATCATGGTCATGGAGATTCACTTTTAATTAAAGCAGGGTCAGGTGTTGCGACGCTCGGTTTGCCGGATAGCCCAGGGGTGCCGGAAACAGTTGCCCAACATACGATTACTGTACCGTACAACGACTTACAAAGTGTGCGATATGCGTTTGAAAAGTTCGGTAAAGATATTGCGGCAGTTATTGTCGAACCTGTTGCAGGAAACATGGGAATCGTTCCGCCAGAGCCAGGCTTCTTACAAGGTTTACGGGATGTGACGAACGAATACGGTGCGCTTCTTATTTTTGATGAAGTGATGACAGGTTTCCGTGTTGACTATTATAGCGGCCAAGGATATTACGGTGTCACCCCTGATTTAACATGTCTTGGAAAAGTCATCGGTGGTGGGCTACCAGTCGGTGCGTATGGTGGTCGGGCTGATATTATGGAGAAAATTGCGCCGAGCGGTCCGATTTATCAAGCGGGTACGTTATCAGGAAATCCGATGGCGATGACAGCAGGGTATGAAACGTTGCGTCAGTTGACGCCAGAAACGTATGAGCAGTTTAAGAAAAAAGCGAATCGCTTAGCGGAAGGATTAAGCGAAGCGGCAAAAGCATATAACATTCCACATACGATTAACCAAGCTGGTTCGATGATCGGCATGTTCTTTACAAATGAGCGTGTCATCAATTACGAAACAGCGAAAACATCCGATTTAGACTTATTTGCTCGTTATTATCAAGAAATGGCGAACGAAGGCATTTTCTTGCCACCGTCGCAGTTTGAAGGCATGTTTTTATCGACTGCACATACCGATGAAGATATCGAAAAGACAATTGAAGCGGCGCGCCGTGCGTTTGCGAAAATTAGCGATTGCCTATAAGGCATCGCTTTTTTTATGCATACTTCTTTTTTCCACTTCATAATCATAGTAATGTGAAATGACTTGGACGTTGAAGGAGAGATGAGCATGTTGCGTTTTTCAATTGAAGAAGCGATTGCCTTTCGGCGTGAACATTACGTTGATCAGTTATTATCGATTTCGCTACAACCAACCATTACGATTGAGGAACAAGAAGATTATGTGTATATTCGCGGGGTGTTGGAACTGTCAGGGGAGTATGCGAAACGGGAAGAAGATGGAGAGGACGATCTATCGGTTGAAGCCGTTCGCTACGTTGAGCATGTCCGTATAAACGATGAACAAGTTGGTGAATTTTTGCATCAATTTCCGATTGACGTCACCGTACCGAAAGAGCGAATTGACGACCTCGAACAAGTATATGTATTGATTGAATCATTTGATTATGATTTAAGGCAACATGAATTACGTCTTATTGCGGAAGTGGCCATTCATGGTATTCAAATGGACGATGATCGCCAAGATGATGAATGGGAGCCATACAATGTAGACGATTTCGAACCGTTTGAAGTGGTCGCAAGAGAAGAAGTATATCAACAGGAAGAAACGGAAGAGGATCAAGGAAGTATCGTCAACGTTCCACCGTTTTATATGTTTCATGAAGAAAGTAATCATGTTGAACAACAGCTATTAGATGATGAGCAACATGAAGATAAACGAGCTGAAGAACAAAAAGAGGAAAAACAATCATTTCAACTTGAAATGAAAGGGAGAGATACGAACGAAAAACGAAATGAAAACGCCTTATATTTAACAAAATTATTCGAAAAAAATGAAGAACAGGCGTTTGCTCGTTTGAAAATTTGTATTGTCCAACAAGGTGACTCGTTGGACAAGATTGCCGAGCGATACGACGTATCTGTCCAACAGTTGTTGCGTACAAATCATTTAGAAAGCGGTGCGGACATACACGAAGGACAATTGCTATACATTCCAACGCCAAGTAAAGTGTAAAAGGGTTGTACGATGATGAAAACGGTGCAATTACAACATGAGCGTATACAAAAATGGGAAATAGCGAATAGAACATATGCGCTCAAACGAATCGATTCATTGGCACATTGGCAGGCAATTGAACAAGCTCATCGCCTACGTATACCGCTTGCCATTCCGATTTACGAAACGAAAAAGCGAGATGGGCAATGGTATTATATGATGCCTTGGTTAAAAGAAAAAACGGATCCAACATCGTCATTTTTTCACGATTTGGCGCGATGGCATAAACATTCGTTAAAAGAAATGCAAACGATGGAAACGGAAATCGAATCGTATTATAAGGAACGAAAAAGCTCACTTGAAAAAACAAAACAAACATTAAATCAGTATATTGAACAATGTGAAAAACAATGGTATATGTCGCCGTTTCAACTGCAATGTTGCACCCATTTTCTTGACGTTATGCGCGCCATTTCTTTTTCTGAACATACGTTAAATGAGTGGCGTGAGCGAATGAGAGAAAAAAAGACGGTGCGCATTTGTTATATTCACGGTCGCCCATCGTTTCGCCATTATGTCGAGCGAGATGATGACACATCGTATTTTATTAGTTTCGAACGAGCACGCTGGGCGCCTCCATTTCATGATTTACTTTTCTTTTTTCGCCAATATTTGCACACGTATCCGATTGTATGTGATGAAGCAGTACAATGGCTTTCACAATATGAACAAACATTGGCGCTTGAAGAAGATGAGCGGTTACTATTTTTTCATTTACTTGTTGATCCTCATCGTTTTGTTCGTCTCATTCATCGGTACGAGCAACAACGTCATGAGCGACAATTCACCGCTACTTGGCAGCAGGCATATTGGCAAATGAAAAATATCGAATATGTCATCGGAAAATGGGAAGAAGAAAAACAAACGGATCAAATCCAATCATAATGTAAAGCGAAGGAAAGAAAAATGAAAATAGCAAGTAAAATGACATCAATTGTTGTTGGAAATAAAATCGTGCGAATTGCTTGAACAACGGTAATCGGAATGATGCATTGTTCAGCAATGAAGCGAAGTTTTCTTAACCACGGTGGCCAAGCGTACGGATTGTAACGCTTACGCATATGCTCACTTCCTTTTCAAATGGTTAGCTCCATATGTTGGAGCTTTTCTTTTTTTATCATATGTATAAAGGAGTGAAAATGTGGCAAACCTTATTGACGATTCATATGATTTTTATATAGTATTATGTATGAATAGAAAAAAAGCGAAGATGGGGAAGAGTACGGCGCAACCCGCCTGGCAGAGAGGGAAATCAGTAGCTGCGAGATTTCCTAGGTTTGTGGTCGTCGGAAGGTCGCCCTGGAGCTGCTTCTTCGAACGAAAGTAGAAGAAGCCGGTGCATCGCCGTTATCGATTTGAGTGCTTAAGCGTAGCTTAAGAAAAAAGGTGGTACCGCGAAAGAGTCTCCTTTCGTCCTTTTCGGATGAAAGGAGTTTTTTATTTGAATGAAGGAGGGATTTTTATGTTATCGCCAAAATATGACCACCGTACTGTTGAGGCAAACCGTTATGAATGGTGGTTAAAAGGAAAGTTTTTTGAAGCAACAAGCGATGAAACGAAAAAACCGTTTACGATCGTCATTCCACCGCCAAACGTGACAGGGAAACTTCATTTAGGACATGCGTGGGATACGACGTTGCAAGACATTATTACGCGCATGAAGCGCATGCAAGGATATGACGTTTTATGGCTTCCGGGCATGGACCATGCGGGAATTGCCACGCAAGCGAAAGTCGAAGAAAAGTTGCGCAATGAAGGAAAGACGCGCTACGACTTAGGACGTGAAAAGTTCGTCGAAGAGACGTGGAAATGGAAAGAAGAATATGCAGGGCACATTCGCTCTCAATGGGCGAAACTGGGGCTTGGTCTCGATTATACGCGCGAGCGCTTTACGCTTGATGAAGGATTATCAAAAGCGGTGCGTGAAGTATTCGTTTCGCTATATAACAAAGGACTTATTTATCGTGGCGAATACATTATTAACTGGGATCCAGTAACAAAAACAGCATTATCGGACATTGAAGTCGTGTATAAAGATGTGCAAGGTGCCCTATATCATATGCGCTATCCACTTGTAGACGGCTCAGGCTATATCGAAGTGGCAACGACTCGTCCAGAAACGATGCTCGGCGATACAGCCGTTGCTGTTCATCCAGAAGACGAGCGCTACAAACATCTTATCGGAAAAACAGTCATTTTACCGATCGTTGGTCGTGAAATTCCGATTATTGGTGATGAGTACGTCGATATGTCTTTCGGTTCCGGAGCGGTGAAAATTACGCCAGCACATGATCCAAACGACTTTGAAATCGGAAACCGTCATAACTTGCCGCGCGTTCTTGTCATGAATGAAGACGGTACGATGAACGACAATGCGCTTCAATATAAGGGACTCGATCGTTTCGAATGCCGTAAACAAATCGTCAAAGATTTACAAGAACAAGGTGTGCTATTTAAAATCGAAGAGCATATGCATTCTGTCGGTCATAGCGAACGGAGCGGTGCTGTCGTAGAACCGTATTTGTCGACACAATGGTTTGTCAAAATGAAGCCGCTTGCTGAGGCTGCCATTGAACTACAAAAAACAGAAGGAAAAGTGAATTTCGTCCCAGAGCGATTTGAAAAAACGTATTTACATTGGATGGAAAACATTCGCGATTGGTGCATTTCTCGCCAGCTTTGGTGGGGTCATCGCATCCCAGCATGGTATCATAAAGAAACAGGCGAAGTGTATGTTGGACACGAACCACCAGCAGACATTGAAAATTGGGAACAAGACCCTGATGTATTAGATACGTGGTTTAGTTCGGCGCTTTGGCCATTTTCAACAATGGGCTGGCCAGATGAAACATCGGCAGACTATAACCGTTATTATCCAACAGATGTGCTTGTTACAGGCTACGATATTATTTTCTTCTGGGTATCGCGCATGATTTTCCAAGCGCTTGAATTCACTGGAAAACGCCCGTTCAAAGATGTCCTTATTCACGGACTAGTGCGTGATGCACAAGGACGAAAAATGAGTAAGTCGCTTGGCAACGGCGTCGATCCGATGGATGTGATTGATCAGTACGGTGCCGACTCGCTTCGTTACTTTTTAGCGACAGGAAGTGCCCCTGGTCAAGACTTGCGCTTTAGTACAGAAAAAGTTGAAGCGACATGGAACTTCGTCAATAAAATTTGGAACGCTTCCCGTTTTGCGCTCATGAACATGGAAGGATTCACGTATGAAGACATCGACTTACATGGCGAAAAAACGGTTGCGGATCATTGGATTTTAACACGCTTAAATGAAACGATTGAGACGGTGACAAAACTCGCCGACAAATACGAGTTTGGTGAAGTCGGTCGCGTGTTATATAACTTCATTTGGGACGACTTATGCGACTGGTATATCGAAATGGCGAAATTGCCACTATACGGTGACGACGAACAAGCGAAGAAAACGACGCGCTCCGTTCTTGCTTACGTGCTTGATCAAACGATGCGTCTTCTTCATCCGTTTATGCCGTTTGTGACGGAAGAAATTTGGCAACAGCTTCCGCATGAAGGAGAGTCGATTACGGTTGCTCCGTGGCCAAAAGTTCGTCCTGAACTAAGCAATCATGAAGCAGCTGAACAAATGCGTTTACTTGTTGATATGATTCGTGCGGTGCGTAACATTCGCGCAGAAGTGAATACGCCGCTAAGCAAACCAATTACGTTGCACATTAAAGCGAAAGACGAGCAAATTGCGAATACCCTTCATAAAAACCGCTCATATATCGAGCGCTTCTGTAATCCTAGCGAGCTTGTCATCGACACGACGATTCCAACCGTCGAGAAAGCGATGACCGCTGTTGTGACAGGGGCAGAACTAAGCTTGCCGCTCGAAGGGTTAATTAATATTGAAGAAGAAGTGAAACGTCTTGAAAAAGAGCTGCAAAAACTCGATCAAGAAGTCGAGCGTGTGCAAAAGAAATTAAGCAACGAAGGATTTTTAGCGAAAGCGCCAACGCACGTTGTGGAAGAGGAGCGGAAAAAAGAGCGCGACTACATCGAAAAACGCGAAGCTGTTCGCGTCCGTCTTGCACAATTAAAACAATAGTTTTATGATGAAGACGAATCCATTTTGGATTCGTCTTTCACTTTGTAGAGGAGGGATTTTTCATGGTTTTTACATATAAAGAAGCAGTTGATTGGATTCATAGCCGTCTATCATTAGGAGTCAAACCGGGGCTTAAACGAATGGAATGGATGATGGAAAAGCTCGATCATCCAGAGCGCCGCATCAAAGCGATTCATGTCGGTGGGACGAACGGAAAAGGATCGACCGTTTGTTTTTTACGTCATATATTACAAGAAGCAGGATATCGTGTTGGAACATTTACATCGCCATACGTTGAACAGTTTAATGAGCGCATTAGCATAAACGGACAACCGATTAGCGATGTCGATCTGATCAAACTAGTGCAAATCATTCAACCTTTAGCAGAGGAGTTAGAACAAACGGAATTAGGTGGGCCGACAGAGTTTGAAGTCATTACCGCCATGGCGCTTTATTATTTCGGTAAAATGAACGTGCAAGACGTTGTCATTTTTGAAGTTGGACTTGGTGGTCGCTTAGACTCAACGAACATCATTTATCCGCTTTTATCGGTGATTACAAATGTCGGCTACGATCATATACATATATTAGGGGATACACTCGAACAAATTGCATTTGAAAAAGCGGGAATTATTAAAGCAGGAATTCCTGTTGTTACTGCGATCGATCAGCCTAAGGCGCTACAAGTAGTAGAAGAAAAAGCAGCATCTGTGCGGGCAAAAACGTATGCGCTCGGTCGTGATTTCATGCTTTTCTCTCATGAACCAACAGCAAGTGGGGAACGTTTTTCGTTACAAACACCGTTTACGACATATCATCATGTAACGACAACGATGCTTGGAGCACATCAAGTAAAAAATGCTGCGCTCGCGCTTATGGTCGCCGATTATTTACGCACATATTATTCGTTTCTTATTGAACGTGAACATATGTATCACGGTATTCGAAAAGCGGAGTGGCTCGGACGATTTGAAAAAATGAGCGATCGCCCGCTTATCATCATTGACGGCGCGCATAACGAAGAAGGAATCGCTAGCCTTGTGGCGACGATGAATGCTCACTATCCGAATCGCCGTGTGCACGTGCTCTTTACAGCGTTAGGTGATAAACCGGTCACAGCGATGATTCGAAAGCTACAATCGATTGCCGAAACAATGACGTTTACAACGTTTGACTTTCCACGCGCTCTTTCCGCTGAACAACTCGCGGAACAAGCGACACATCCGAATGTGCAATGGACAAACGACTGGAAACAATGGTTAAAAGAAAAGCGAAAGCAAGCTGAAAAAGATGATATTATTTTAATTACAGGTTCACTTTATTTCATCTCAAATGTGCGGAATTTTATAAAAAATAAATATAAATAATGGGAAGGTTACTGGTATAATAGATAAAAAGTAGGAGTTTTGAAAGGGGGAGAGGTAGGTGAAAAGAGCTGTTTCGGTATTTTTAACGCTTCTTTTACTCGTTCCGTTATTCATTCCTGTCATCACTGTACGTGCGAACGACAATATCACATACAATGTTCTTGAAATTGTTAGTCACGCCAATCAATTATCTTCATCACCGTTAAAACAAGAATTAGGAAGCACGTCGAATATCAATGTGACAACGATGACGATGAAACGTTTTGTTGCTTTGCGTGATGAATTAGACGGTAAATATGATGCAATTGTGATTTCGAGTGGCGATTATAACCCGACAAAACTAGGCATGACAACGAGCAGCAATAGAAGTGCATCGCATAATACGACGAATATTTTAAACGATATGACAGATTTGAAAGCTAGACAAATCAAACAATTTTATATTGACAAAGGATTGCCTGTTTTTCTTCATGACAGCAGCGTAAAAAAGTATCCGACAAGTAAATTATATAGTTACTCTCAATCCAATGCATGGAAGTCAAAAACAAACGTCATTTTCTTTACAACGAATACGAACATGAAAAACTATTTTGCGACAAATGGCACGAAACGTCCTCATTTTGTGCTCACAAATGCCCCGTCTTCGACACAGGTGTATACAAAAGGAGATACGTTGTCATTTGTATATCAAATTACGAATTATACACAATTTCAAAATAAATTATTGACTGTCAACTTATATATCGACTCTGATTTTAACGACAAATATACGAGTGAAGAAATTGTTTCATCAAAGCAAGTGCAAGGAGCAACAGGAACGATTTCGTACACCCTTCCAGCTGGCTATTCTGGACCACGTTATTGGAAAGTAGAAATTGTTGATGAAACAAGCGCGTTAAAAGATTATGAAAAAGGGTTTGTGAAGTTTCAAGATGTTGTTGCAAATATTAAAGTATTACAAATTCGCAAAGGGAACGATGCAAGTTCTTTATTAAATACGAAAAATATGAATCCGAGTTTTTTAAGTCGTACAAATGAATATCATATTAATATTGACGTAACAACATTAGCAGATTTTCAAAAAAGCAAGATGTACGAACCAAATTATTCACATGAAGTCATTAATGGAAAATATGATATGATTATTTTTGGTTTTGCAGATTGTTATAACGGATGTGGTTCTGTTATTTCTTTAAATCAAAATACCGTTCAATCCGTCAAAAACTTTATTCAATCTGGTCAAAGCGTCATGTTTACACATGATGTGATGTTTGGAGCAAATAACGTATGGGTAAATGAATTCGGTCCGATTGTGCAACAAATTCAACCGCAAACGGATTTAGGAAACGGGGCACCAAATGCATCGACAAGTACAAAACAAGTGAATAGCGGTTTAATGACAAACTATCCATTTGCATTAGGTGATAGCATTACAATTGCAACAACGCACAACCAATATTATACACTTAATTTAGAAAATGAGAGTGTAATCCCTTGGTACAATATTGACGGATCTCCTCGTGATGTATATGATAGTTGGAACCATTATTATACGTACTCTAATGGAAACGTCACATATTCAGGAACAGGGCATGTAGGGACAACAGCAGCATTTCCAGAAGATGAACAAAAACTATTCGTCAATACGATGTACCGTGCGTTTTTCGGATCGAATCATGCACCACAATTAACGGTTATCACACCGAAAGAAAACGAAAAAATTCCGAGCAATCAGCCGATTGAACTATCGTATAAAGTAGAAGATTTAGATTTAGTTGACCGAACGTTTTCTACGAAAGTGTGGTTAAACGATCAAGAAGTGTATGCACAAAACAACGTACCAAACGGCACAACGATTATTCAATCGCTTCCGCACAATATGCCAAACGGTGGAACAGCGAAAATAAAAATTGAAGCAACAGACGCACGTGGAGCAAAAGTAACGAAAGAATTTCAAGTGATCATTGAAAAAGTATCGGCAAACATTGAAGTCAGTCGAACAATTTCAAAAACGCTCGCTCCAGTTCATGAGCCGGTGACGATACAATATACACTCACACCAAAACCGTTGTCATTATTAACGAATACGTTGTTAAAAGTAACGAACATGGCGTTTGAAGAAAAATTGCCGGCAGGTATTGAGGTCGTTTCTTTACCGAATGGATTTACAAAACAAGGGACAATCACAGAAGGATATACAATTAAAGGAATGTTGCCAGACATTTCGTTTGTAAAATCAGGAACAACGTATGTAGCTGAACCGCAAACGTTCGCCATTCAAGTAAAGCCAATGACAAAAGGAACGTTTTCACTATCGCAAGCAAAATTGACGTATAAAGATATTAATACGCAAATCGTCAATTTGTCATTTAATGCTTTGTCGTTTGTTTCTGACTACAAAATTACAGATGTCACGCTACCAAGTACGATGTTTGTAAATCGTGGCGTGCCGAAAAATGCGCGTTTATTATTAAACGTTTTGCCACAAGAAGCAACGATCGCCTCAGTGGAGTGGAGCGAAAACAGTAACGGACAAATCATTTCAATCGATCAAAACGGCGTCATTACCGCAGTACAAGAAGGAACGGCGCAAGTAACAGCGCGGGTAAAAGATGTGTTCGGTAACGTAAAGACAGCAACGATGACAGTGATTGTACGCATCCCGGTTGATTCGATGACAATAAACGATTTTACTGTTCATGTTGGTGAAACGATTCCAATTCCAATTACCGTATCACCGGCAGATGCGAAAAAAGCCGTATCTTATTCACTAGGAAATAGTTTGTATGCTGAAATTAACGGTGCAAACGGCACAATTACCGGATTAAAAGAAGGAGTAACAACGCTAACTATTCAAGCGTTTAACAGAAATGACGAGCTCATTGAAAAGACGATTACTGTCACCGTTCAAGCGATCCCAGTAACTGCCGTTATTGTATCGCCAACAGTTGCGAATATAAATATCGGCGAAACAACTACGCTCACAGCAACAGTTGCACCAAACGATGCAACGTATAAGACAATTACATGGCGCTCATCGAATCCGAATATCGCTTCGGTTGATGAAAATGGAAAGGTTACAGGATTGAGCACAGGACAAGTGACGATTACCGCGCAAGCGCATAACGGTGTCGTTGGTACAGCGATCGTTCACGTTGGCTCACCGCTGACGGGCATTTCGCTTCCATCCACATTAATTGTACAAAAAGGAAAAACGATCAACGTATTACCATACATTTCACCAATTCCGACAAATGCGACGACAAAAATTGTGAGCCGTTCATTTACGATCGGTAATAGTTATTATGCGGTTGTTGATTCAAATGGGGAAGTGACTGCAAAACGTCTCGGTGAAACGCCGTTAACGGTAAAATTGATCGATGAAAACGGAAAAACGTGGACGGCATCAACCATCATTCGTGTCGTTGAACATGCGACAGACCCAACGAAAGGCGGAAATAAAAACGGCTGGTTGTACTAACGAAGGATGTGAACACGTATGAAAAAAGTGATGACGCTATTTGTCATCATCAGCTTGTTAAGTGGGTGCTTTCCGTCGCAAGAAGAAAAACAACAAAAATTTATCCGGGCGATTGAGCAAGGAAACATTCAAGCGGTGCGCGACTATATGGAAAAAGAAAAAAATATTAATTTTAAAATAAAACATGAAACACCGCTTGATGTGGCGATGCGTACCGGTCAGCGCGATATTGCAGCACAACTATTAAAAGCTGGAGGAAAGTCGGCTGTTATGCCGCTTCCTCCCCTACATTTTGCACTTGCTTCATCTTTAGCCCAAGGAAATGAAGAAAATATAGAAATCGTAAAACAAATCGTAAATGAACAAACGGTTCGTGAAAAAGATAAACAACATAATACTCCCTTGCATATTGCGGCAGGGAGCGGGAATCTTGCTCTTGTACAGCTCGTTTGTCAATACGACGTTGACGTCAATGCGGTAAATAAATATGGTGAAACGCCTTTATTGCTTGCGGTGCAGGCGGGAAATGTAGATGTTGTTCGCTTTTTGTATGAACATGGCGCAAATGTAGAGATCGCAAATCAAGTTGGTGAAACCCCGCTATATAAAGCAGTTGAACGAAATTTTATTGATGTAGCCACATATTTATTAGAGAAAAAAGCAAAGGTGGATGCGAAAACAAATATCGGAAAAACGCCATTAATGGTTGCAGCCGAGTATGGTTATGATGAATTAATGACGCTCTTGCTTCGCTACGGAGCTGATGTGCATGTGAGAGACAACACTGGCAACACCGCACTTTCCCTCGCACAATATTGGAAACACGAAAACATTATAAAGCAGCTAAAGGAAAAAGGAGCCAAGTAGCTCCTTTTTTCATTGTACGCGTATTTCATCAACGATAACGGCGAGTTGTTTAACAAGCGGCAATCCGAGACCGCGGTTAATAAACACATCTTTATTATGTTTCACAACAAAACGAGCGTACTGCTTTTGTTCTTCTTCAGATGAAATAGGCATTTGGAACGAAAGATTTGTTCCGCTATCACTCGTTTCACCACGATACGTATTAACGATCAACCCGTTTTCATCTGTGTACGGAATCATGGAGTTGTTGCCACGAGCAAATAGCCCCCCTTCAATATTTATATACGATCCGACAGCATAAATTACTGCGTTGCTGTCTGTATAGAAAAATCCTTTTAAGTTTGGTGTTGTGAATGAAAAATGGTTTGTAAATTCATTGACACGAGCAATTTCTAGCTCGCCTTTTGTGAGTAACACAACTTCTTTCCCATTTAAGCCGCTAATTGTTGTATTGTAAATGGACGTATTTCCATTGACGTATACGGTAGAATCGAACGCCACTTGTCCTGTAATCGTTAAATTGCCGAGCACAATAATATTTCCTTTCATTTGTAAAGGTAAACTCCCTGCATTTTCTAAAGTTAGGTCGCCGTTCACAATGAACCATTGCCCGTCATTTAAAGTTAACGACGTAATATCAAAATACGGGACGGTACTTGTATCAAGGAAAATGGATTTTCCACTGGCAATCGCGCCTTCTAATGCGGTTGGTAAATCGATAGGGTCATTAACGACAACAGTCGCAAATGACGATTTTATTTGTTCGACAAGCTCGGATAATGGTAAAGAAATAAGACTTTGATATTGCGCTTGTTTACTCGGATCAAATCCATCAATGCCGGCCGCTGATAGTAGTTTGTCTTTTAATGTCAAATCAAAATTTACGTCAATAAAGTCATCTTGCTCTTTTTGAACGCTCGGTCCTTGATATTGGAACGATAGTGAATGTGCTGTAAAATCATTCATGTTTTTTGTAAATGCAGTTGATATGGTGTAACAACTTCTCGCTCCATTTCCATGATCGCACGCATAGCGGTTGCCTTCAACAAACAATATACTTTTTTCACTCGTCGTTGGGAATGTTGTTTGTACGGAATAAAGCGTCGAGTTGTAAATATAGTTAGCAACGTTTGTGACATATATATCTTTTCCCGTGTATATATTGCCGTCAATATATGCTCCGCCATTTAACGTAACATTTTCACGCGAACCAAGGGCATATTTTAAAAAGCTCGGTGCGTTCGTAATAATGACTTCACGTGTGACCGTTTTGCTTCCATATGGGGCAGATATACGAAAAACGCGTGTAAATAATTTATTACGCACGATTCCTTTTGCATCGGTGATATCTTCAATTGTGACGCTATGGCGTTTTATGAGTTCACTCAAAAAACCAGCTTGTGCATTTCCTAAATCGAGATCCAGCTGCGTTGGGGTTGATAACGTTAACTGTTCGACTTTCGCTTTCAGCTCAGCAACCGTTTCTTCTACGTTTTTGACGGCATCGTGAAGCGATGTGACATCCTCTACGCGTACTTGAGTAAATTTTGCTTGATATATGCTGACGGATAAAATCGTAAATCCAATAATAAAAAAGACAGTGACTGTCAACATAACGAGCACAAGGCTATATCCTTTCTCGTTCACCTCTCTTCCCCCCTTAAAATCCGAATTGTGATTGCAATGTAAACGGTTCAATATATAACGGATCGCCCGGATGGCGATGATCATTGTCTTGAACAGATAAACGAATGGAAATGACACCGCTTTTACATACATTTTGTTGTTCTTGTACGCACGTATAAGTGAACGTTGATTGTTCTGGGACGATGCGTAAATTACTTGATGTGATTTGTTTATCATTTATTTGTAATGTTCCCGTTGCCTCATCTATTTTAATTTGTAACGTTTGTCCTTCTTGTTCTTTTTCTTCGACAAGACCTGTATTTGTATCAATTTCTTTTTTTACGTGATTGACAAACGTCAATGTATGTTCGTTTGATTCATTTTTGTTTAATCCGTCTGGCGCGAGGGCGTATAGTTCGTTAAAAATCGTTGTCATCAATATATCTGCTTCACTTCGCAATTGACTTTCAATGCCAATCCGTTTATACGCCTTCGTTCCGGCTGTAAATACGCCATATGCAGAAGCAGCAATAATCGATGTGATCGCTAAACCGACAAGTAGTTCAATAAGCGTTAGTCCTCGTTCATTAGCGAATACTTTCATTGGCGATCACCCCTTTTAATACGATCACTTCGTTATTTGAACGGACAGTGACATATAAACGAAGTAAATAGTCGCTTACATTTTCTTTTATATCTTTCTCGTTTTGAATCGTTTGCTTTAAAGGGTCAGGAAACTCGTTCGGTGGGTTTGTTTTTATTTGTGACCATATGGCCTGATCGTATGGAATTAACCAAGCTTGTACGTCTTCTTCATCATATGTTACGTTGTTAACCGTTGGTGCAAAAACAGCTTGGCATACGTCTTCGTTAGGAAATAACGATGTATTGGAACATGACGAAGCATCGAAGCGTATGAACGGTGTTTGTTCTGTCATATGGTCATGAACATAGGCGTTGATCGTTTGGAAATCGAGACGTTCCATATAATGAATAACCCCACGAGCGATATTGACGGCAACGGTTTTTGATTGGCTATACGCTGTGTATGTCATCGCATTAGTGAAAAACATGAACATGCCGCTCACAACAAATGATAAAATAACAATGGATAATAGTACTTCAATTAACGTAAAACCATGTTTATCATAAAAAATATTCATTTTCTTTTGACACATTTTCCTTCCCCTTCTTTTAAAATACATAACTTTATTATACAATATGTTAGAGTTAGGTGTTGTATCATTTGTGAACGGGGGGAACAAGTTGTCATATTTATTTTTGTTTTTGTCAATAATAAATTGAGCCAGAGCGATCACTTCAAAAGTGAGCCACTTTTAGAATCAGAGTTCCCATAAATGGGAGAGGGTGGGTGTTTGGATGACTTGCCCCTAGGGGCAAGTCATCCAAACACTTCGCGCATCTGGCTACCACTCCCCATTTTCCCTCTGTTTCATACTTTGACGGAATCGATAAGATTCTCCGTTTAGAAGAAGAATGTGCGAACGGTGAGTGAGCCGATCAAGCAACGCTGCTGTCATCTTTTCATCCCCAAAAATGTTCGTCCATTCTACAAATTCAAGATTTGTTGTAATGATGACACTTGCACGTTCATAGCGATTGGAAAA